>CAIRMY010000291.1 GCA_903879775.1 uncultured Bacteroidota bacterium | reverse complement strand
TTCTGTGAATTTGGCTCTATTTAAGAATTTGCCTCTAAACCAAGCGGCATCGGCATTGATTACAAAAATATCTGAGTTATATTCTACACCATTTTGATCAATCACACCACTCAATTTGCCTTTGCTTTGAACAGCTTTCACGATTTCGGTATTGTAAATAAATTTTACACCTTTCTTTTCAAGCATTGGTAAAATTCCCTCAACAATTTTATACATACCACCTTTTACATTCCAATACCCATCGTGTTCTAATTCTGTATAATTCAACAAATTATAAACCGAAGGTGTATTAAATGGTGTTGCACCTAAGAAAAATGCAACCAAAGAGAAAATGATTTTGACTTCTTCTGAATCGAAATGTCGCTCCAATTCTTGCCAAAACGTTCTAAATAATTTAGGCAAATGTTTTAAAGGGACAGTCGCCATGCTCATCAAAAATTGAAGAATGCTATCGAAATTCTTTTTCACAACTCTGTATTCAGTATCGTGAAAAATTTCTTTCGCGCCAATCAAATATTTCCTCGCTTTTGCTTCAAAATCGGCTTCAATGTCTTTGAACTCTAAAGCCAATTTATCCAAATCTTTATAAATTTGGAAAACGCGATCGCTTCCCTCAATATTTACTGTATATAATGGATTCAATTCATTCAATTCAAATGGAATCGGCTCGCCAATACTTTCAAAAAGTTCAACAAATTCGTAACTCATTGAAAAAAATGAGGGACCTACATCGAAAGTAAATCCATCTTTTTCAAACACATTTAAACGTCCCCCTGCATTGTGTTGTTTTTCAACAACAGTAACTTTGTAACCCTGATAGCTTAAGCGCAAAGCCGTGGCCAAACCACCCAACCCTGCACCTACAATTAAAACCGATTTATTTTCCATTGAAACGTTTGATAAATTTTGGCAATACAAACAAAAATCCAAATGCCTCTGCACCGTCTTTTGTATGAATCGCATGATGTAAATGATGTGTTTGACGCATCGCTGTAAAATAAGGAATCCTGGTTGTTCTTAACCATTTCACTCTTTGATGAACAAATACATCATGAACCAAAAAATAAGCAACTCCATAAAGTGCAATTCCTAATCCTGCATAAAAGCGCCAATCAGAATTTTGAGCCCCAACAACAGTTAACCATACAGAAGGTATTGCAAACATAAACCCAAACAAATCGTTTAGTTCCCAGGTGCCTTTTCTCGGTTTGTGGTGACTTTCATGCCAAAACCACATAAAACCGTGCATTACATATTTATGGGTAAACCACGCAACGCATTCCATTAAAACGAAAAAGCCAAATAAAACTCCAACATTTGTTACAAAATTCATACAATTAATTAAACAAATATAGTGAACATTTGTTTTTCGTAATTTAGAAAAAAAATCAATAATCCATCAACTACCATTCTGCATCGATGAAAATAATCTTACATTTGTAATGTGTCGGAAAGATTTCAATATCCCTTAAAGCCATACAATACATTTGGATTCAATGTTTTCGCAAAACAGATAAACATCATCTTTCACCCCAATGAATTAAATGAATTGTTTCTGGCGCAGAAAATCAATGAAACTTCGAGAGTTTTAGGTGGCGGCTCAAACATTTTATTCACTCAAGATTTTGAGGGACAATTGCTTAAAAATGAAATCAAAGGCAGAACCACAATTTCAGAAACCAACGAAACAATCGATATCGCATTTGGCGGCGGTGAAAATTGGCATGAAACTGTAATTTATTGCGTCAACAATAATTGGGGTGGCATCGAGAATTTAAGCCTCATTCCAGGAACCGTTGGTGCATCTCCCATTCAAAACATTGGTGCTTATGGCTCTGAAATCAAGGACACCTTTTTATGGCTGAAAGCATTTAATTTAAAAACAGGGGAACTCGAAACCTTTAACTATAGCGATTGCAATTTTGGATACCGCGATAGCTACTTTAAAAGGGAAGGTCAAAACAACTACTTCATCACTGAAGTGTGCTTCAGACTATCTAAGAATCCTGTCATCAATGTTCAGTACGGCGACATTCAAGCGGTTCTAGACAATGCTAAAATTGAATTTCCAACAATCAAAGATGTAAGCGATGCCATTATTTCTATCCGCCAATCGAAATTACCAAACCCTTCAGAAATTGGCAATTGCGGGTCTTTCTTTAAAAATCCTGTTATTTTAAAAAGCCATTTCAACACATTACAAGAGAAATTTCCGGATATAAAATCGTTCCCGGTTAGCGACACTCTGGTTAAAGTTCCCGCGGGCTGGCTTATTGAAAAGGCCGGTTGGAAAGGCAAACGATTTGGGGCTGTTGGTGTCCACGAAAAACAAGCTTTGGTCTTGGTAAATTACGGGGAAGGAACAGGTATAGAAATCAAAAATCTCGCGCAAAACATCCTTCAAAACATTCTTGAAACCTTCGAAATTCAACTCGAAATTGAAGTGAATGTTTGGTAAATAACAAAACGCATCATTCCAAAATACCTGATCATTCAATGACGCATTCGTTAAAAAGATCTTTAAATAAATCAAAGACTCTAAAATAAAAATGAATAAAAAATGTTAAATTGCAACATTCTATGAAGCCATTTAGCATCATTACGTTTTTATTATTTTCTGTTGGCATTCTAAATGCTCAGAATAATGTGGATGTCACAATTACCCGAGACCATAAAAGTCCATTATGGCACACATTTGACCCTTCAACCCTCCCTGATGTTTGGGTTAGTAAGATAGAAAATTCTGTGGAAGAAATGCCGTTGCCTTCTGGAATCGATGATAATCTCAGAAAACGCATTGATAAAAAACGTGAAAATTTCATTAAACACAATGTAAACAATCGTAAAATCCTCAATGGACAACCAACTCCAATGAGCCAAATCAATCCAACTGTTTTAAAAAACACAGATGGGACAACAGGAAGTGGAACGCCAAACGACAACCATATTGCAGTGGCGAATGACGGAAAGTTCATTTCTGTGATGAATACGCTCATTCGCGTTCACAACGATACCGGAAAACCAATTAAAAGTTGGTCTTTAGAAAACTTTGTAAATTCCAAAATCAATCCAAACACTAAAATTGATCAATTTCCATTACTCAACAGAACTTATGACCCAAGAGTTCTTTACGATCCATACACCGACCGCTTCATTTTGTTTTTCATGCATGGAACCACTGATTTGACAAGTTTTATTGTGGTGGGATTTTCAACTGCTGGCGATCCAACAAAACCGTGGAACGTTTATAAAATACCGGGAAATCCGATAAACGACACGGTTTGGAGCGATTACCCAATTGTAAGTCAAACCAAAGAAGATCTTTACTTTACAGTAAACCTTCTTGGAAATGGAACCACTTGGGAAGAAGGATTCAGAGAAGCTGTCATTTGGCAATTGAGAAAAGAAGACGGATATAAGGGCGATACACTCCATAAAAATTGTTTTTCGGGAATCCGTTACAACGGGCAAAGTGTAAGAAGCATCTGCCCAATGCAAAACGGACCAATGCCTGACGGAATTGACAATTATTTTATCAGCGTAAGACCTATTGATGCTGAAAATGATACCGTGTTCTTACATAGGGTTACAAATACCCAAAAAAGTGGTAAAGCCGGTTTTGAATTAACACTACTCAAAGCAAATATTCCTTATGGTTTTCCATCAAGCGCTTTGCAACCCGACACTGGATTACGTTATAAATTGAGAACAAATGATGCGAGAGCCCTCACTGGTATTCGCAATGGAAATCAAATTCAGTATATGCAAAACTCTATGAATTTCAAAACCTTGCAGGCTCACTTAATGCATTCCACTGTTTATAATATCAACGAAACCACTCCTAAAGTTGTTTCTCATTTATATACCAACGACAGTTTAGATTTTGGTTACCCTGCAATGGCATTTGCAAATCTCAACAACAACGATCCAAGTGTAATCATCACTTCGGTATTCAGTAGCTATTACAATTATCCGGGGATGGGAATGGTTTACCGAAATCGATATGGCGAATATTCTAACTATATAAAAATTAAAAATGGTAACTCATTGATTAACTATTTTGGAATCAAACCCGACGAACAGAGATGGGGCGATTATGAAGGTATTCAAGCAAAATACAATGAACCTGGGGTTTTCTACGCTGTTGGTTCTTACGGAAAGAATAGTTCTATGTATTCCTTTGTTTCGAGGTTAAAATTAAACGACAATGCATTGACTCAACCCATCGAAGCAATTAAGATTTTCCCAATTCCA
>CAIRMY010000290.1 GCA_903879775.1 uncultured Bacteroidota bacterium | reverse complement strand
TCCCGATAAAATCAAAGAAAAAGCAACCGATTCTATTTATATGTCGAATTACATTCGATTGGGTGGTGGAAACAATACGCATTTAATTGGTGAACTTTATTTGGCAAACAAGCCAAATGCTCAATCTGCTTATCATTTCAACGCAAGTCATATTCAAGCAAACAACAATGATATGAAACAAGCCTTTGGCAATACCAAATTTAATTTAGGAGGCGCTAGATTTTATAGAAATAGCAGCTTGAATTTGTCATTGTTTTACAATCGTGATTATGTTTCCCTATTTGGTAGAGATTCAATTTTGAAGGTTAATCAAGAATCTCCTGCCGGAAAAATAGGTGCAACCAATCGTGTTTCACAGATGATTGGAGCAAACATTGATTACCTAAGTTTAGCTTCAGGAAAAAAACCTGAAATTAAATGGCTCAATAAAATTTCAAACTTTTCCACCAATTTAAATCATCAAGAATTAGAAATTTCATCACTGATTAAAGTTTTAAAGAATTTTAAAAACTTATCTGTGTTTGGCGACTTTGAATTTACAAATATTCGCTCTGAGCAAAGAAATGCATCAATGAATGCACTTAGTTTAAACAATCAATTTTTCATTGATGTTAAACCAAGAGTTCAATTTTACCACAAACAAACTAGTTTGGATGTTAATGTGGGTGCCAATATAACATACAATAAAAATACCAGTTTAAACAATAGTCGTTTTTTAATCAATCCTTTCATCCAACTCGAAAAAGGATTGACAGGTTTAGAGATGAAAGTCTACGGAGCAATTGATGGTGGATTAAACAAAAATTCTATTCGCAGAATGAATGATGTTATGCCATTTTTCTTAGACACTGTATCCCTCAAAAACCCTTACGAACAAATCAATGGTTACATTGGTGTGAAAGGAAAACTTGCTGGGAATTCACAATTTAGTTTAGATTTTGGAGGAAATTCAATTGCCGACATGCTCACATTTGTGAGTGCAAAAGGCATCGATGACACACTAAAAACACCTTACGATAGCATTCGTCCTTTAAAACCATATTTTCAAAATAGTGTATCAAGCTTCTATTTTAGGGCCTTTTTACAATACAATATGGGTGAAAGTTTTAAATTGAGTGCCAACATTAAAATTACTCAATTTGAAAACGGAAAAGATTATTGGAACATTCCAAGTTTAACTTACAATATTGCCGCAGAATATTTACCTATTTCTAACGTTTTAATTAAATTAGGTATGCAAGGAATTGGCAAACGTTACAATCAAATACTCAAGGGTAAAACACTTGAAACTGTGAGTTACAGCGGATTTAACGATTTGTACGCCCGAATCGACTATAAATTCAATGGCAAAGGCAGAATTTGGATCCAAGGCTCAAACCTATTGAACCAAGATTATCAAACTTGGTATGGATATAAAGCATTTGGACTAACCGTAGTTGGAGGTATAAGTCTTGCAATTTTCTAAGCAATCGCTTATCTTTGTAAATAATGATCAATAAACAGTTCATAGAATCAATTCAACAGTTACTCATTCAAGAGCATTGTGTCGTTATTCCTAATTTCGGTGCATTTGTTTTGAGGGACAGTAACTCTACAATAAATTCGTTTACAAAAGAACTGAAACCACAGCATTCTACGGTGTATTTCAACAGAGATATCACTCAAGATGATGGCTTGTTGACCAACAAAATAAAAGAATCGATGGGGCTTTCGTTCAAGGATGCTGCATCATATGTTCAAAATTGCATCGTTGAAATAAAGGAATCTGTAATTGAGAAAAAAATCTGCAACCTATCACCGTTAGGTAATTTCTTTAGAAATGCGGACGGAGATATCTTTTTCATCGGAAACAATAATCTAAATTTAAATGCACATACATTCGGATTAAAACCAATCAAATGGAGTATTCTTGTCAATGAAGTGCCAAAACAAACTCCAATTATTGAGAAACTTGATCCGATTGAATCATTTAATGATGCGGTTGTCATTGAAATTTCCGGAGAAGAACAAAATACAACTGAAACCAAACACAGAAATAATAAATTTTGGAATGTTGCTGCAAATGTTGCGCTAATTACATTCTCTATTGGTATTTTATACATGAATTCAATTTTTCTAAAGTCAGCTTTTACAGACAATTCGAAAGAATTAGCGAGCAACATACCAGTTGTGTCAAAAGTTGAAAAAGAGAAAGAACTATCAGAATCTTCAGTGATGATTGTCAATGGTCAAATTATTCAATTAGACCAAAATAATAAATCCATTGATGTAAATACAAAGAACACTTCTAAACAACCGAACATCGATGAATTTAGAATGGATATTGCAAATGGCAAAGGCAAATATTTTGTTGTTGGAGGCTCTTACATAACTGAAGATGCCGCGAAGATTGAGTGTCGTCAATGGAATCAATTGAAACAAAATGCAACCTTTATTAAAGTTAAAGGGAGTACTTTGTTAAAGGTGGTTATCAAACGATTTGAAAGTGGTAAAGATGCGAGTAAATTTACTGAAACGATGACAAGTTTGCCAAACAATACAATTTCAGTCCAAGAACTTAATATTGCTAAATAATTTCTTATGTCACATTACGTCATTGAGAAAAACCTAACGACAACTACATCTCAGAAAATCCAATCTGGAATTGTTAGTTTAACAATTTCTGCTTTGTTAATTTTGTTATTATGGTTCATGAAAATAACGGTTCCCAATCCCCCATTTGAAAATAAAACTGGAGAATTGGAATTGGATTTTGGCATGGAGGAAGTGAGCTATGGTAAACCTGACGAAGGTGGGCCATCAGAAACACCTCCAGCGAAAGGCGGCGAAAATGTTGATGCAAGTTCAGCAACACCGGAAGCAAAAGCAACGGGTGGTCCTGGTGAAATCGTAAATTCAACTGATCCTACAGAAACTACAGAATATCCTTCAATAGCCCCTCCGGAAAGTTCAACTCCACAGGTAAAGCCCAATAAACCAGTGAGGGATATCAAAGCACTCGTTGGAAAAAGAGGATCTGGTCAAGTTGGTTTAGAAAATGGTATTGAAGGTGGAAAAGGCGATAAAGGCTTCGGCGATGGTAAAGTCCCAGGCATTCAAGGTGCTGGCGGTACAAGAGTCACAAAAAACAGAGGAAATGGATTTTTTACTGCAAAAGGGTTTACATCATATGAAATAAATTCAAATGTTAAGCGTGTAGACGCTGATGGTGTTGGTGAAATCGTTGCTCGTGTAAGGGTTGGTTCTGATGGAAAAGCGCACATTGTTTCAATTTCACCTGAAGGAACTTACACTGGATCTGCCGGAAATGCCCGAAAAGTCATGGAATATTTTTTATCTCATTCTAATTTTATCAAAGTTGGAGATAAAATATCTGAGAGTGGAACCATTACCCTAAATATTAAAACCGGGTTAGCAGATTAATTTCGAATCGAAATTATGTTTACTGATTATCAAGAAACACTCGATTTCTTATTTTCTAGATTGCCGATGTTTCAAAATATTGGTGCCAATGCTCTTACAAAAGATTTAACCAATACAATTAAATTATTAGAGTTTATTGGAAATCCTCATCAAACTACATCAACTAAATGGATCCATATTGGTGGCACCAATGGCAAAGGATCAACGTCGAGTATGTTGGCAGCAATATTCACTGCTAATGGCTATAAAACGGGTTTGTACACATCTCCTCACCTAGTAGATTTTAGAGAGCGAATTCGCATTAACGGAATCGTTATACCTGAATCCTTTGTGATTGATTTTACCAATAAAATTAAAGATGCAATTGAAATCATTAATCCCTCATTTTTTGAAATGACGGTTGCCATGGCATTCGATTATTTTAGAAGCGAATCCATTGAGGTGGGCATTATAGAAGTTGGCCTCGGCGGTCGATTGGACAGCACAAATGTAATTTCACCAATTCTATCTGCAATTACGAGTATTGGTTTTGACCATATGGATATTTTAGGCAATACTATTGAAGCAATTGCAGGTGAAAAGGCAGGTATTATTAAAACAAATGTACCTTTTTTGTTGGGGG
>CAIRMY010000289.1 GCA_903879775.1 uncultured Bacteroidota bacterium | reverse complement strand
TAGAAGAATATTACAAAGCGTTAGAAATAGAATTGGTTGTTCTTGGTAATCAACATGAATCAATAGGAATTACCTATAATAATTTGGGCTCTGCATGGAATTTAAATGGTAATTTTCAAAAAGCACTTGAATATTATGAAAAAGCATTACTAACTAATTCGGAATTATGTGATGAAAGACGTTCAATTAAATTGGCAACTTATAATAATATTGGCGCATTGTATTACGATCAAAAAGAGCTCGAAAAAGCGAAAGATTCATATGAGAAGGCGTTAAATATATCATTGGATATTAATGGTGATAATCATCATACTTCCGGAATAATTTATAACAATTTAGGTAATATTTTTAAGGATAATTTTGATGTTAGAGGTGCTATCAAATATTATGAAAAGGCATATGGAATATTTTTAAAATCATTTGGAGAGGAACATCCGAATACGAAGTTCGTCCAACAAAAATTAAACGATTTATTATGACATCTAATCACCTTCTTCTTTACCGTATTGCAGAACTTATGCTCGAACAAGAGCAGCACATACTGCCTGTTGATTTGCTATTTGATGATGATCAAATTGGCGACTTCGTTAAAAGTATTCAGATAGATTCGCCTTATCAACAGATGCTTTTTGAAGGAGTTTTAACAGAATCCGTTCGCGATGAAAAATTGTTCGTTAGTTTTACGGTTGAAGGATATTTTCACTATGTTCTTGGAGAAGTAATATTCAACAAATCTCAAGAATTTGGTGCTGAGGCACTGAAGCAAATTGTAGAAGAGAATAAGTTGAATGGCGCAAAGGAAGGAGTTGAACAATGTTTGATAAAGGATATCAAAAAACAAAAATATGAACGACTATTCTCTCTGATCGATTCAGGCGGAGAGATGAATAAATATTGTTCAGTACCATTTTCGTATGCCTTAGTTTATGCGAATAACAATCAAAGCCAAATTGGGAAAACTGAAAATAAAGTAAGCATAGAATATCTTGTAGATTCGCTTTTGGATAATCCCACTGAAAATGATTTTAGAGTGCTATTTAATTCCATTCTTAATTTAGAAAGAACGCAAAAAAATAATTGTTTATTGAATTTATTTAACATCCTGACCAAGATAGAAAAATATGAAAATATTGATTTTCTGAAGATTATAATAAAGGGTTTACCATATCTTGAACAAGAGTTAAAATCAGAAATTTTAAATAGATTGCAAAATGAGGTTGATAAATTTTCTGATCATTCAGATTATCCTGAAATTATTTTTGAACTTGGGACTAAATGGCTACTTTCCTTAGATTTTAAAATGGCAGTTGGCATGTTTGAAAAATCAAAATTGATTTTCGAATCTAAAGAAGGTAATTTCGATGATAAAATTGAAAAAATTTATAGTAACCTTGGAGCTGCTTTTTGGTACCAAGGTGATATTAAATTGACAAAATATTACTTTGAATTATCTTTTGAAAAGTGTATACAAATATATGGATATCATCATCCCTACACATCAGGTGCTCTTCAAAATTTAGCTCTCGTGAATGTTCTGTTGGATGAATATGAAAAATCCATAGAAATTTTTAATAAAGCTCTAGATATTTCACTCAAAAATGAAGGTCTTAATCATCCCAATTCGGCAAGAATTTACTCCAATATTGGATCTGCCTATCTGAGGTTGGGAAAACTTGAAATTGCTAATGAGTTCTTTCAAAAGGCATTAACAATTGACTTAAATGTGTTACATTCATTTCATCCCAATTTAGCACTAGATTACGATGATATTGGCGATATTCTACTTGAACAAGGTGATAAGCAAGATGCCTGTTTGCATTATGAGAAATCAAAAACGATTTTTATTAAGAATTATGGAATCAACTATCCACACGTAAAAGTACTCGAAGAAAAAATTCAAAAACTATTGGAATCTTAAACTTATCTAAATGACAACTAATAATGCTTTATTGCACCAACTAGCAAATATTATGTTTGAGGAGCAGCAACATATCCTCTTAGTTGATAATTTATTCAATGACGACTTAATCGCTGACTTTGTAAAGAGCATACAAATCGATTCTCCTTACCAACAAATGTTGCTTGAAGGTGTATTGACCGAGTCTGTTCACAATGAGAAATTGTTCGTTAGTTTTACGGTGGAAGGTTATTTTCATTTTGTCCTCGGTGACGTAATTTATGATCTCTCGGAGGGAAAGGACCATACCTATCTAATAGAAGTTCTTAGGAGCAATCGATTGAACGGCATTAAAGAAGGTGTTGAGCAATGTCTTATCAAAGAGGTAAACCAAGGAAAGTTAGATCGACTCATCACTTTGATTGACGCCGGTGGAATTGCCGAGCAGGTGGCACGGTTCCCATTGGTACATGCCTTTATGAAGAATAGGATTGAGGATGTGTTCAACGTACTCATAGAGAATTCATCTGTTCACGATTGGAAAGTATTAAAACAAGTGCGTGGTATCTTGCTGAGTAATCAGAAACAACAAGTTGTCGATAAACTGGATGGTATTATTAAAGATTCAGAACAGCTTAAACAAACAATAAATGAATTGCTTGAAAGTAGAAGTGATATTGAATTTAGAGAGGCCTTAACACTGATTTCTTTCTACAGTGATTTAAACGCGTTGGATCAGGCTAAGCAATATTACACTCAATTTATAGAAGAAGCTGAGAAGCGCAATGACCGAAATTCGCTTGTGGTCGCATTGGAACAATTAGGCGATAGCGAGTATAAGCGTTCGGGGCATGATGGTTACAAAGTCGCAATGGATGCTCTTTTAAGAGCCGCTGAAATAAGAGAGTCAGAGGCAACCCCACAAAAAGATAAACTTAAGAATACCTATCGCTTATTGGGGTTTGCGCATTTATCGCTTGGATTGCAAGTTGTAAAGTCTACAGAGTACCTTGAAAAAGCCAAAGCCATTATGTTGGAGGAATCTATAGATAGCGCTGAATTGGCTGAAATTAATTTGTACATAGGATTGGTGAATTTTTGGAGGGGTCTTAGAGGGGTGGGGCGTTGGGGTCATGCCGATCCATCCTTATTGGTTGGTTTGGATTTCGATCTGTTTGAATACGCCGATGCTCAGTTTCATCAAGCGTATAATTATCATTTCAAACACTTGGGAAAAACGCATCCACAAACTTTCAAAGCCCTCCATTATCTTCAGGAGAACCGCTATGCCATGGGGAATTATGAGTTGGCTATTCCTTGGCTTAAAAAATATACTGAGGCCCTTCCATTTAAATCGAAAGAGCATACCGATAACTTTTATCGTTACTGTTTAATTGTATCCTTAGAAGAACATGCCAAACAATTAGTTTTAAAAGATCCGCAGAAGGCTTTGGTATTGATTCAAGATGCTATAGAATGCATTCAAAATTATGATGAGGGTGAAGAAATCGGCAATCGATTAGAGACTGTAATAAAGCAAATTAAAGCTGGCAAGATGGAAGAACCTGTTTATCCCCAAATTGAAGAGTTAACGCCCCTTGAAACTGAAACGAGGTATAAGGGTATTTGGAGCAAATGGCAATTTTCAGAAGAATTGAAGGGCTTCCAAACCAATAATTGGATGGTTGATGAGAATGGTGTTTGGTTTTTTAATATTGAAAAAAAACAACTTGCTTTATGGGATATTAAATTGAATTCGCTGTCGGTGTTTCATCCCAACAATTGGCCTGAAGAATGCAGTCGAATGATCTATGACCAAAAAAATCGAATCTTTTATGCATGGTCTTCAATTCGTTCTACTGTATTTGAGCTCACTTCCCCCGATGGTAATTGGACCCGTTTGTCTTTTGGTGTTCATGATGTCCACGCCTGTGGCGCATCGTATGCATTCGATCCAATTAACAACCGCCTATTTGAATTTGGCGGATATGGATACTTCACTTATAAGAACTGGTTGTGGGTATATGATATTTCCGAGAGGAAATGGATTCAG
>CAIRMY010000288.1 GCA_903879775.1 uncultured Bacteroidota bacterium | reverse complement strand
TCCCCCAACAAATAAATCTAAATCTCCATCGTTATCGTAATCGCCAGCAGCCACAGAACTTCCGCTGCACATCACATTCGGAAGAGCGCCTACATTCGCCGCAAAATTTCCCTTGCCGTCGTTGAAATATATGGAATGCTTGTAATTCGCTGAAGGCCATCCAAATTCTGATCCACCTACCGAAATATATAAATCCAAATCTCCATCGTTGTCGGCATCAAACAACAAATTGCCCATTACATCAGCTTGGATTGATTTCCAAGGTTGTGATTTTGAGGGACTTAAACTGCCAGATTTATCCTGTAAAAAGAGTGTTGAGCCGCCACTTTGAGCCGCATTGCCAATAAAAACGTCATCTAGTCCATCACCGTTAACATCCCCTGAACTCATTCCGGGACCTTGCATGGTGTATCGATGAGGCAATAAAGGTTCTCTTTTGAAATCAGGAGTTTCAGTTTCTGAATGTTTGAAATTCAAAATCGACTCAGTAATGTCTGTGAAGTAATGATTTTTAGCTTGGTGAAGAGACTTTAATGTTTCAAGGCCATTGTTTCCTGTGAATTCATCCAAATTTATGGTCATTGTTTTGTCAACATCAATCTTATCGATGCTAAAACTTTTACCATTTCCCATCACAAACGTTACTTTTTTCACCTCGGTTTTTTCACCCAATCCAACGTGAATGATAGCTTCAGAAGAACTTTGATATCCTTTCGATAAGTTGTTTTCAAACAATCGTTTAGAACTATCATCTTCAATAATTGCTTTAATGCCAATAGGAGTGGTGTTGTTTTTAGAACTGAACTTGAAATTCACGAAATGGCCACTGGTTTTAACGTTTTTATAGAGAAAAGGATGTTCACCTTGGTTGCAAAGCACTAAATCCATATCGCCATCGCCATCGAGATCCCCATATGCTGAACCCGTGCTCAAAGTAGCGTCTGTCAATCCAACATTATTGGCTTCGTTGGTGAAAGATGTCCCTCCATGATTGATGTATAAATAATTTTGAAGCTTTTCAAATGGAAGCATATCCAAGACTTCTTTGTGCGAAACCTCTTTGCCTTCCTGCTCTTTCTTGCGATTTTGATAGGTTACAAAATCTAAATTGGTCACATCTCTATAATATCCATTCGATACAAATAGATCTACAAATCCATCGTCGTTGTAATCGCAGAACAAAGGCGACCAACTCCAATCAGATCTTGCAACTCCGTATAAGTATGACATTTCCGAGAAAAAACCATTGCCCATATTCACTTGAAGGGCATTCTTCATGTATTGTTTTCCATAACCATTTCTTTCGGCAACAGTTACAAAATCGTATTCTTTAGGACCCATGAGTGTCATAAACCTATTTGGCGACTCAGGAAGCATGTCTAAGGTAATTAAATCGAGCCATCCATCGTTATTAATATCGGCGGCATCGCTACCCATTGAGTTGTTAGAGGTATGTTTGAATTGCTTAGAATTGGCTTCAATAAATTTGCCATTTCCTTGGTTAATGTAGTAATAATCAGGAACATGATAATCGTTACAAACGTATAAATCGGTTAATCCATCATTATTAAAATCGCTTGGAGTTGCGCTCAGGCAATATCCCATAGCCATCATACCCGAAGCTTCAGAAATATCGATGAATTTACCACCGTCATTTCTAAACATATGTTGTTGCGAGTGAACATTGAGGTTTAAATTTCTCGAAAACGGCACATTGATGTCAGAAAAATACTTATCATCGTGGTTTCCAAGGTAGAAATCGAGGTCGCCATCGTTATCCATATCAAAAAACGAAGCACAAGTCGCATTTCCTGGATCGTCTACACCCCAATTTTTGGCCGATTCCGTAAAAGTTCCATTTTTATTATTGATAAAGAGTAAATTTCTTTTGTTGTCTATGTTTTTTGAGGGACCTGAACCGCATGCATAAATATCCAAGAAACCATCATTATTCACGTCAGCCATTGACACACCACTGATCCAGTTTTTGGTGCCCACGCCTGCTTTTTGAGTGATGTCTTCAAATTTGAAATCCCCTTTGTTCAAATACAACTTTGAAGAAGTTGCGTTGCCAGAGAAATACAAATCCGCCAATCCATCGTTGTTAATATCACCTACAGCAACACCATTGCCATTGAAGAGATAATGGTAGGTAAACTGATTCAGGGTGTCGTTTTCTGGAACACTGTTTACAAAATCGATACCTGATTGAGAGGATTCAATTTTCTCAAAAAGGACTTCAGATTCACCTTCTTTTTTACCACAATGCATGAAACCAATGGCACATGCTGAAACAAGGAAAAATTTAATTCTCATAAATAGATTTACAATAATACGAAAATGAATTGAGGTTTTATTTCCTTACTTGATCAACTCTTAGAAACAAAAAGAGAAGCAAGGTAAATGCCCACATGCTACTTCCCCCAAAAGAAATGAAGGGAAGGGGAATGCCAATCACGGGAATAATTCCTATGGTCATACCGATATTCACAAACCAGTGGAAAAACAGGATACAGGCAACCGAATACCCTAAGACTCGCCCAAATGTATCTGTTTGACGTTCAGCAAGAATCACCAATCGAACGAGTAACCCCACATAGATGCCAAAGAAAACGATGATGCCTAAAAATCCCCATTCTTCGCCAATGGTACAAAAGATAAAATCGGTATGTTGTTCAGGCACAAAGCCCATTTTTGTTTGAGTGCCATTTTGGAAACCACGTCCAAACAATCTACCAGCACCAATGGCAACTTTTGATTGTTCTAGGTTGTAACCCATTCCACGTTTGTCTTCTTTAATTCCTAAAACAATTTCAATACGGTCTTTTTGGTATGGCTTTAAAACACTGTCGTTATTATAAACCAAACCTACTGAAGCACTAAAACTTACACTAATTAAGGCCACCAAAGCAACAGCCAAAGCGATTTGTCGATTTTTCTTAGTAAAGTAAATGATGATACTCGATAACCCTAAGATGGTGCCGTATAAATACCCTAAAGAAATATGATAACTTCCAAAAATAATGGCTAAAACGGCCAAAATACCTAGCCAAACGGCTGAAACCAATAAATATCCTGGCATTCCTTCGCGGTAGAGTACCAAAAAGAATGAAGTAAATACCAAGGCGCTACCGGTATCGTTCTGCACTAAAATAATAAGCATCGGCAATAAGAATAAACCAACCGAAATTGAGATGTTCTTCAATCCTTTAAATTTCACTCCATATGTCCCTAAAAATTTAGCCAAAGCCAGTGCTGTGGCCACTTTTGCAAATTCAGAAGGCTGTATACCTATGCCACCAAATCCAAACCACGATTTCGCTCCATTTACATTTCTTCCTAAAAACAAGACCGCAATGTTTAAGAAAATGGCAATTGTATAGGCGTAATATGAGAAATAATCGATAATCACAACGTTTGCGAAGATCACAGTTAAAATAATGAGCACAGCGCCAGCAATCCATATTAGCTGTTTGGTTGCTATGGCACTCAATACAAATCCCGTTTGATTTACATCAGAGGTTACAGAATAGATATTGATTAAACCAATTAATACGAGTAATAAATATAGTAAAAAAGCGATAAAATCAATATTTCCGCCAGTTCCTAAATTTAATTTATAATTCTTACTGCTCATTGTTGTTCTAATACAGCTTTTAACATTCTATCACGCATTCCAGGATTGCTTGGTTCAACGTTAGGTTTTAAATATTTCTCAATTAACAAATTTGCAATAGGCGCAGCCCATGTGGCACCAAAACCACCATTTTCAATGATTACGGCAATTGCAATTTTAGGATTGATTCTAGGAGCAAAAGCAATATAAAGTGAGTGATCTTTACCGTGTGGATTTTGAGCAGTTCCTGTTTTGGCACAAATTTCAATATCGCCAACGCCCGTTCCAGCAGCAGTACCGCCTCCTTTGGTTACTTGCGACATACCTTCAATCACCGTTTCGAAATGAATTGGATCAACAGTTGTATAATGACGTGTTTTAAACTTTTTAATCCAAGAAGCGTCTAAGTACCCCGTAATTTGTTTAATCAAATGTGGCACATAATAATAGCCTCTATTCGCCAAAATACAAGTAACATTGGCCAATTGGAGTGGTGTTAATAGAATTTCACCTTGTCCAATTCCCAAAGAAATAATCATACTGCTTTTCCATCGATCACCATGGCGGCGATTGAGTTGTTTTACAGAGGGAATGTTTCCACTTGATTCTCCCAATAGGTCAATACCCGTTGGCGCTCCAAGTCCAAAACTCCTCCAATGTTTTTCTAATTGTTCATATCCAATCTTAACATTGTTATATTTTGGATTGTCGATAATGTCTCTAAAAACTTGGCAATAATAACTGTTGCAAGAAATACGCAACGATCCCACAACGTCTAGAGGTCCACCGTGAGGGTGACAACCAACAGTAATGCTACCAAGATGATATCCATGAGCGCAACCATGTTTTGTTTCGGGAACTAAAACACCTTCTTGTAATCCAATCAATGCCAAAACAGTTTTCACAGTACTGCCCGGAGGATAAACACCTTTTACTGCACGATTATACAATGGTTTTTTCGGATCAATGAGCATTCTTCTGAATTCAGCACCTCTTTCTTGCCCAATGAGCTCATTCGGGTCATAATCGGGTTTGTTTACAAATGTTAAAACTTCGCCAGAAGAAGGCTCAATAGCTACAATACTGCCTCTTTTGCCTGATAGCAATTGCTCAGCGTATTTCTGAAGTTCAACATCTATTCCACATGTAACATTTGGGCCAGCTTGGGCAGGGAAATTAAAGGCTTCATTATTTACAATGCCTCTTTCAACGTATGTTCTATCTTGCCATACTGTTTTAATACCCTTAAGCCCTCTGAAAATTTGCTCGTAATATTTCTCAATACCTGTAATGCCAACCAAATCACCAGGTTGGTAATAAGCGTCTTCTTTAATGAGAGATTCTGCAGCTTCTCCTAAATACCCCAAAGCATGAGCACCCCCCGTAATCGTGTAATTTCGATCTGTTTTAGGTTCAATGTAAAAGCCCTTCAACCGAAATAAATTCTCTCGAATTACGGTATACTGTTGAATAGATAAATCAGAAAAAAATATGGCCGATTTGTTAAATGAGTTGTTCTTTTGTCGTTTTTTCGATTTCTGTAAAGCGTCATTTAATCGTTTGTAATAATCTGAAGT
>CAIRMY010000287.1 GCA_903879775.1 uncultured Bacteroidota bacterium | reverse complement strand
TGCCAGCCATATCCATTGGTCCGAAATATGCAATATCATAACTCTCTTGCATCACAGATTTCAACAATTTAGAAAGCTCAGTAGTTGAAATCTTCTTTAAATCATTGTTCTGAATAATCCACTTACCTGGATTGTTCGCTCCAAATAAAATGTATTGCGACAACTGACGTTGAATTGCTCTGGCATTCGACATGCTATTTTCTCTGCCTTTTAAAACATCGGAAATTACATTTTTTAATGCCGTTTCATTCGGAACAGCGTTGTTCAATAAATCGGTAACCATTTCCAAAGCTTTAGCAAAATTTTCATTTGGACCTTTGACATTCACATAAGAATTTTCCTCACTCGCAAAAGCACTAAAAGAGCATCCAATGGCATACATTTCCTTGCTAAACTCCTCACCGCTGTACTTTTTTGTTCCCAAATATTTCAAATAGGAAAACAATAAACCCAAGCGTTTATCATTGTAAACACCTTGGTTGAATCGAATGGTAAAGTCAAATAATTTGTTATCTGTATTCTTTACATAATACAAATTTGCAGCCCCAATTTTGCTTTTCGTAACATTTGAAGTTTCAAAAAATACGGGTTTCATTGGTTCGTTTTCCTGCGCCAACCAATTTTTTACAAACTCACTTTGTTTATCTCTATTCAATTCTACAGAGTTAATTTCAGGCTTATCAATTTTACTTGATTTCACAGCTTCGCCTTTTCTTTTAAAAATAACCACCCTGTCGTTTGCCAAATATTCATTTGCAACAGCCATGATTTCTTCTTTTTTAATTTCCGCCATCAACGCCAATTCGCTGGCCGCAACCCTATAGTCAATGCCATTCACAAAAGTACTCATCAAGAAACCAGTTCTTGAACCATTGTCTTTGTAAGCCTCTAACTGTCTAATTTCTTCATTCAACAAAATGGCTTTGAGCATTTTTTCATCAAATTCACCTTTGCCAATTCGACTCAATTCACCGAGTAATAAATCTCTTACTTCTTCTAATTTTTGACCTGCTTTTGGCTTGCCCATTAACATAAAAGTAGAATAATCTTTCATCATATCTACACCACTATTTGCAGAAAGCACCTTCTGTTGCTTAACCAAATTCAAATCAATAAAACCTGCCGAAGAATTATTCAATAACAAATCTACCAATTTTGCAATTCTAGCCTCCTTGCTCTTTGCACCCGGCAATCTAAAGCCAATGGTCACATTCTCAGCATCAGGGCCTACAATGTCAATGGCTCTTTCAACATTTCGTGGCAATTCATCTTCATAAGTGTAAACTGGAACTTCTGATTTTTGCATATAAGCAAACTTTTCCGCAACCATTTTTGCCGCAGCATCTGGATCAAAATCACCAGCCATGATAATGGCCATGTTATTTGGCACATAGTATTTCTTATAATATTCACGAATTGCCTTCAAAGAAGGATTCTTCAAATGCTCAATTGTTCCAATTGTGGTTTGCAAGCCATAATTATGTTTTTTAAACAATTCAGCGTTTAAAGCGTCCCACACCTTGTCACCATCTCTGTCCAAACTAATGTTCTTCTCTTCATAAACCGCTTCCAATTCTGTGTGAAACAACCTCAAAATCGGATTTCTATACCTTTCAGCCTCCAAACTCAACCATTTGTCCATCATATTTGAAGGGACATCATTCACGTAAACAGTCATATCATTCGATGTAAATGCATTTGTTCCATCAGCACCCATTGCTTGACACATTTTATCGAATTCATTTGCAATGGCAAATTTTGCAGCCAATTGACTTGTGCTATCAATTTTTCTATAAATAGACTTTCTTAAACCTTCATCTTTTGTTGAATTGTATTGTTCATACAATGCATCAATTTGATCTAATAACGGCTTTTCCTTGCTCCAATCGTAGCTACCATATTTATCGGTACCTTTAAACAACATGTGCTCTAAGTAATGAGCCAATCCTGTATTTGTAGCAGGATCATTCTTAGAACCTGTTTTTACCGCCACCATTGTATTGATTCTTGGCGACTTCTTATTTGTTGAGGTAATTAATGTTAATCCATTTTTAAATGTGTAGTACCTCACATTTAATGGGTCGTTCTGAAATTTGCGCATCACCCAATTCTCTGTTGGGTAATCGGCATATCCATTAATCTTTGTTTGTGCTCCTAAATAACTTACGAATAAGCTAAAGATGATAAAAAAGAATTTTCTCATAAATACAAAAATACTATTTCGTTTTATAGTTTGTTGCAGATTATCTTCGTGCCCGTGTCGAGATTGTTTCATAATGTCTTTCTTTCTACTGGCAGCAACCAAGGAAATTCAATTCAAAATTTATTAAAAACGAATGTCCTCATTGCCCAACAAATTGGTTTTGTTGTTAAAACATCATCATTTTATAAGACTGCCGCGTGGGGACTAACAGAACAGCCCGATTTTATCAATCAATGTATTCAAGTTTACACCCCTTTCCCTCCAAAATTATTGCTAAAAAAACTCCTTAACATAGAAAAACAAATGGGTAGGGTAAGACAAGAAAAATGGGGGCCCCGAACAATCGATATAGATATCTTATTATTCGATGATTGCAAAATAGACGAAAACAGTATCCAAATTCCACATCCGCAGATTCAAAATCGCATGTTTGTTCTCGCGCCCTTAGAAGAGATTGCCCCAGGCCTCATGCATCCCTCATTAAAAAAGACAATTAAAACATTGCTCCTAGAAACACCAGATAAACTTTCAATTCAACGCTTATGCCTATGAATTTAATGTTGCCTGAATTTCTCCCCGATGTAGAATGGTTTATAAATGCAGCGCAAAATAAACAATTCAATATTGCCTTAAATTGCAATTTTAACCAATCAAAATTTCTCAATAAATACAATATACCCGGGCCAAATCAATTGCAAACTTTGGTGGTACCCATTCTTGCCCATACTAAAAATGGTATGTATTCAGATGTGCTCATTGACTACACCCAAAAATGGATTCGAGAACACAAAAATGCCCTTCAAACCGCTTACGGAAAGTCACCTTTTTTTGAATATTACGATTATCGAATCTTCAATGTTCTCGATCAAGAAATACCAGATCTGAATACATTGAATATAACACTTTTGAGGGACATTTGCAAATGGGTTGGCTTGGATCACCTTCCAATGAACATCCACGAAAACTCCGAAAATGACCAATTTGCGCAACCTAATAAGCTTACTGCAACTGAATACAATCAAGTTTTCCATGAGAAATTTGGTTTTAGACCCAATGTTTCAATCGTTGATTTACTCTTCAATCAAGGTCCGCTTGCAAAGTCTTACTTTGAAAACTCCTTTTAAGTATCTTTGTTCCAATGTCGATCATTAAAAAACTGGCATCCCAAACTGCTATTTACGGATTAAGTACCATCATTGGTAGGTTTATCAACTATCTTTTGGTGCCATTATACACCTATTACTTAAGTGGTGTGTCTGATTATGGCGTTGTAAATGTCATGTTCTCCTATGCTAGTTTATTTTCTGTTGTTTTTGCCTTTGGATTAGAAACTGCCTTTTTCCATTTCGCTCAACGAACCGATAAACCCGAAAGAATTCTCTCAACCGCGGGTAACTTTCTCATTGTCACAGGATTTGTTTGGATCATTTTAGCAAGGTTTTTTGCTGAGCCAGCCATGGAATTTGTTGGTTATCCCGAGCATCCCGAATACGCCTTGTGGTTCACCATGATCCTTTCAGTGGATGCTATTTCAGCCTTAGGATTTGCGTGGCTCAGAAACCAGCAACAACCGTGGAAATTTGCTTTTATCAAGCTTTCGAATATTTTTATCAATATTGGAGCCAACGTATTTTTCATTGTACTTTGTCCTATTTTATATAAAAACGGGTACGATTGGGCCTATTATTGGGCACAGCCAGAAAATATGGTTTCAAGCATTTTTCTTTCCAATCTAATTGCCTCTCTCATCACCTTTCCTTTGCTATTTAATACTTGGAAAAACCTTAAGTGGGGAATGGACATAGATCTATTAAAACAAATGTTAAAATACGCTTATCCTTTAATATTCATTGGATTGGCGGGTATGATCAATGAAACTTTCGATCGAATTCTGATCAAAAAATTAACACCAAACGGACTTGGCGATTATGAAGCCAGCATCTATTCAGCATTCTACAAATTGAGTCTTGTGCTCACCTTGTTTGTTCAAGCCTTTCGATTTGCAGTGGAACCATTTTTCTTCCAACAAGCAAAATCACTCGACGCCAAACACAGCTATGCCTATGTGATGAAATGGTTTGTCTATGCAGTTTCAATCATCTATTTGGGAACCATTATCATTGTTCCATTCATTGCGCCATACCTCATTCAAAACCCAGAATATTTCAAGCATCCCAATGGCATGAATGCTGTACCAATTTTATTGGCGGCAAATTTGTTTCTTGGTATATATTACACACTTTCTGTATGGTACAAAGTTTCTGCACAAACTAAAATCGGCTCATTGCCAGCTTTTGGCGGAGCCATAGTGACCCTCATTCTCAATTATATTCTAATTCCAAAATTGGGATTCATGGGATCGGCCTACACAACACTCATTGCATACGCCAGCATGGTTGTTTTTGGATACTTATTATGCCGAAAATATTATCCTATTCCTTATGAAATGTTCCCAATTCTCGCAAGCTTATTCCTCACATTTACATTAGGGTATCTCGTTTTGCAAACACAAAATATGCAAATGCACATTGCAATCAAACTTGCTTCATTTGTATCATTAATGGCTGGAATTTATATTTACGAAAAATACATTTACAAATCCCCAATTGCTCATGATCAACGTTCAAATTAAAAACCACTCCAAACACCCACTTCCAAAATACCAAACAGCTTTGAGCGCTGGCATGGACTTACATGCAAATTTGGAGCAGTCAATATCCCTCAAAAGTGGAGAAAGAATGTTAATTCCTACAGGTTTATTCATTGAATTGCCAGAAGGTTATGAGGCTCAAGTGCGACCTAGAAGTGGACTTGCGTTGAAACATGGAATTACAGTATTAAATTCTCCTGGAACCATTGATGCCGACTACCGCGGAGAAATTAAAGTATTGCTGATTAATCACGGCGCTGAAACCTTCGAAATTAATGATGGTGAGCGAATTGCGCAATTGGTGGTGGCGCAACATGCCACCGTCTCTTGGCAAGAAACTTCTACGCTTACCAACACCGAAAGAGGTGAAGGCGGCTATGGTAGCAGTGGCAAATAACATTCTCTTAACCATTATTTCATCGATTTTACCGATATTTGCAGACAATTTTTGAATTTTCACCAAAATGAAACTAATAATTCCTATGGCGGGTATGGGCAAAAGAATGCGCCCTCACACCCTTACAACTCCAAAACCACTCGTTCCTTTAGCAGGTAAATCTATTGTACATTGGTTAATAGAAGACATTGCGAGCGTATGCGGAGATGCAATCGATGAAATTGGTTTCGTAGTTGGTCGTTTCGGTGAAGAAACTGAAAATGAACTCATCAAAATTGCAGAAAGCGTTGGCGCTAAAGGCAAAATTTTCTACCAAGACAAAGCTGAAGGAACTGGCCACGCCATCCTTTGCGCCCGTGAATGCCTCAAAGGTGAAGTCATTGTGGCTTTTGCAGATACCCTTTTTAGAACAGAATTTAACCTCGATAAAACCAAAGACGGTGTGATTTGGGTGCACCAAGTCGACAATCCTAGCTCTTTTGGAGTTGTGAAATATAACGATCAAAATATCATCACCGATTTCATTGAAAAGCCAAAAGAATTCGTTTCAGACCTTGCCATCATTGGAATTTACTACTTCAAATCTGGTGAAACCCTTGAGAATGAATTGCAATATTTAATTGATCACGACATCAAAGAAAAAGGTGAATATCAGTTAACCAATGCCATGGAAAATATGAAGAACAAAGGCATGCAATTTGTTCCTGGTAAAGTCGACGAATGGTTAGATTGTGGCAATTATGCGGCAACCGTTTACACCAATCAACGTGTTTTGGTGAATAAATCAAGCCAATTTAACATTGATCCTGATCGCTTCGATGAATCTGTAACAATCAACGAACCCTGCTTTGTTGCCGATGGCGTTAAACTGAAAAATTGTGAAATTGGTCCGTTTGTGAGCATTGGAAACAATAGTTCTATAGAAAATTGCGTTATTCGTAATACAATTGTTCAAAACAATAGTCATTTAAAAAACTTCAAATGCGAAAACTCAATGATTGGAAATCACGTGGCAATCGATGGCGACAGCCTAGAATACAGCATTGGCGATTTCAGCTCTCAGGGGTAATTCACGCTTTTTCATTTTTTATTTTCTTATTTTGGGGGACATTTGCTTCAGCCCAAATAGACTCTCTTCAGCAAGATAGAGCCAAGTTCAGACAAGCCGAGATTCTATATCAAAGCGGACAAATTAACGAAGCCACATCTGCTTTTAAGGCACTCACCAAATCTAAAAATACCAGCGAAGCTGCGCATTTTAGACTTTCTACAATTTATTCATCTGTTAAAAATTATTCGCAAGCCATTTACCACATCAACCGAGCTGTGGAATTTTGCAAAACTTGTGACGATTATCTTTTACAGAAAGCGCAAATTTTACAAGCGAATTTTCAATATAAAGAGGCTGCCGATGTCTATGTTGATGCAATCAATTTAAATCCAAATTTTTGGTCGAGATATCCTAAAGCCATAAATGCATGTAAACTTGGAAATCGCCCCGAGAAAGCCATTGAAGTGATCCGTTTATGGGAGAAACAATTTCAGTTAAAACCTGAAATTGGCTTACAATATATTTCTGAGTTTACAGATTTAAACCAAATCGATTCAGCCCTTTTATATTCAAAAAAACTGTTGCTAAAATATCCAAAAAACATAGAAATATTGAGTAAAAGCGTCCAGCTATATCAATATAACAGAAAAGACCTTGAGCTGAGCGAATTACTCAGAGCACGCTATTTACTCGATACCTCCAATATTGATTTTCAAATAGATTTTATATCAAATGAAATTCTGCCTCAAATGCAAGTGATTTGTGATTCATTTAAAAATGAAATGTCGAGCCAAAAGGAATGT
>CAIRMY010000286.1 GCA_903879775.1 uncultured Bacteroidota bacterium | reverse complement strand
AATTTTCTTTTCTAAATTCTGATTGCGTTGCGTTTCAATTTCACCTTGATGTTTCTTTTGAATTTCGATCACTAAATCGCTTGCAGATTTGAATCTTGTCCAAATTTCATCAGAAATTTCTTTTCTAACTGGACCAGTATTTTTCCAATCGTCATGAATTTTATTTAAACTAATCATTGCTTTACGAATGTTTTTCTCATCCTTTAAAGCTTCCGCTTTTTTAATTAGTTCAATTTTTATCTCAATGTTTTTCTCTCGGTCTAAATCCTTCAATTCATTGAATTTAGATAAATTGTCGTAAAATTTATCTAAATAAAACTTGTATTTGGTGTAAAGTTCTTCGTGATGTTCTTTTGGAATTTGGCGTATTTCTTTCCACTGTCGCATTAATTCACGAAGTTCATTCAGACTATTTTCGTTTTCCTCAGAATCAACCAATGCAATAATTTTATCAAGAATTGATTGTTTCTTGTTTAAATTGATTGCTTTCTCAGCTTCTGCACGTTTCTTTTCGATTTCTCGTAATTCTTTAAATTTTTGAACCACATCAAAAAGTTTCACCTTTAATTCATCTTGAGGGGCTACAAAATCTTTTACTTCATTTCCATCAGAAACCCAATCTTTAATTTGTAAAGGGCGTTCATGGTCGAGAATAGAATCGAAAGCCTTACGGATTTCTTGAAGTGTAGCATAAGCTTGTTTCACATCTGTTGTGTGCAAAAGAGATTGGGCATGTTCTACCAATTGTTCTTTTGAAAACGATTCGAAATTTTCCTTTAGCTCTGTCTCTTCCTCGTGTTGAAGAATCAATTTTTCGGCTTCGCTTAACTGATCATTGTAATTCTCTGAAAACTGATCCATAATGTGTTAAATAGTAATAATATTAATTATTGTTTGATTGATAATAATTGTAGCGCAGTTTGTGCTGCTTCTCTTCCTTTGTGTCCGTGTGAACCGCCAATTCTGTCAAACGCTTGTTGTTCTGTATTTGTGGTAATGACACCAAAAATACAAGGTTTGCTAAATTTTAAACCAACTTCCATAACTCCGTTTGTAGCTCCAAGGCAAACAAAATCGAAGTGCGGGGTATCTCCTTTAATCACGCATCCTAGGCAAATAACGGCGTCAATCGTGTTTTGCTTATTTTCGAAGCACCACTGAGCTGCAAGAGGTAATTCAAATGCTCCCGGAACCTTAGTAACAATAATTTGTTCAAGTGGTAAGCCAAATTTCCTCAATTCGTCGATTGCTCCATCTAATAAAACAGAAGTAATATGTTCATTCCATGTTGAAACAACAATTCCTACTTTAATATTACTAAGAACAAAAGAAGTAGGTGAGGAGTTAAAGCGAAAACCGGTGTTAGACAATTTCGTAACTATTATGGGTTGAATTCACCCAATTGTGCTTTCATTTTAAAGACATATTTCTCAATATCAGAACCTTCTGGTGTTGTAGAATATTTCTTTTGAATGGTTTCGTAGCATTTTAATGCAGCGCTGTAATCTTTATTTAATTCGTGGTGAATTCCAGCTTTTTTAAGATACATGGCAGCAAATTCATTTTCGCTAACAGCAGCAGCTTGTTCAAATAAACTAGCAGCATCACCTAAATTTCCCATTTCTGATTTGCAACTACCTTTCAAAGCAATTACAGAAGCAGAAAGTAAATCGTCTTTGGCAGCAGTTTTGTCTAAATATTCCAATGCTTCCTTAAACTTTCCTGTTTTAATGTAAGCAATACCAGCCATTAATGCAGCTTCTTTACCAGCTCTAGTTGAAGAATAATCATCAGCAATAGAAGGAGCTGAAACTACTTTAAATGGTTTAAAACCTTTCAAAACAACATTCATGGAGTCGTTTTTAAAATAATAATGCAATTTTGCCAATTTCTCAGCAGCGGCTTTTTCTTGGGCAGGTTTGTAAAAGCTTGTCCAATAAATACCTAACCCAATCACAGCCAAAAAACCAATTAATATATAGTTAACTTTTTTCGAGTTTTGAGAATAATAATCAGAGATAGATTGTCTCTTCTGTTGCCAAATTTCTTGTACGTTCATTTCTTTAAAGGGGGCGAATATAATAAATAAGATTTATTTACAAATAAAATTAGTCCATAATATATGGATAGTTGTCTTCAACATATACATCTTTGAATAATTCAGATGCATCTGGATAAGGAGAATTCTCAGCAAATTCAACACTTGCGTTCACTTCAGCAATGATATCATCTTCAATTTTATCTAATTCTGCTTGAGTTGCATATTTTTTTGCTAAAATTGTTGCTTTGGTTGTTTCAATAGGATCTTTTTCTTTATATGAAGCCAATTCTTCTTTGGTTCTATAACTTGCCGGGTCACTCATACTATGTCCTCTGTAGCGATAAGTTTTGATTTCTAGGAATGTTGGACCACCACCGTTTCTTGCAAATTCTGCAGCTTCTGCTATTGCTTGGTGAACAGTTTCACATTTCATACCATCTACTTGTTTGCTCGGCATGTCATAACCCAATCCAATTTTATAAATATCCAACATGTTTGTTGTTCTTTCAACACTTGTGCCCATTGCGTATTCATTATTTTCACAAATGAATATGGCAGGTAATTTCCACAACATTGCCATGTTAAATGCTTCGTGTAAAGCACCTTGGCGTGCGGCACCATCTCCGAAAAATGTTAAACTTATATTTTTAGTTCCTTTGTATTGCTCAGCAAACGCCAAACCAGCACCCATTGGAATTTGGGCACCAACTATTCCATGTCCTCCAAAAAAGTTATGCTCTTTTGAAAACATGTGCATGCTACCACCTTTACCACCTGAACAACCTGTTGCTTTGCCGTATAATTCTGCCATTACAGAATTTGTACTCACGCCCATTGCTAAAGCATGACCGTGATCGCGATAAGCCGTAATTGCTTTGTCGTCTTTTGTTGTTGCTGTAATCATTCCCGCAACCAAAGCTTCTTGACCAATGTATAAATGGCAAAAACCTTTGATTTTTTGCTGACCATATAATTGTGCAGCTTTTTCCTCAAATCGTCTCACCAACATCATGGTTCTATACCACGACAAGTAATGTTCTTTTGTGAATTTCATTCTTTTCGGAATTTCAAATTAGAATGCAAAGATAATACTTAATAAACTCGTTCGCAAAGAAAAATACAATGTCTAAATTTTATCTTCAATGTTCTTAACTTTATCCTTGATCAATCCAATTTCTCTTTGTATCAATCGAAGCGTTGGACCTAAATCATTGTCCTCCGAATTATTCGGCTCTTCAAATTTTGGATTGATGTAGTTTACGAATTTCCAAATCTCTAAAATGTTTTGAACTTTAACAGGATAAGGCTTATAATTTGTATTTGTGCTGCACAATAAAAAAGAACCATCTTCCTCAATTCTATTGTATAGAATTTTAAAGACAATACCATCTTCTAGTGTGACAACAATATATGGACTGCCATTTTTTACCATATTCCAATCTTGGAGAAATTCACCCGTAATATATGCACCATCAATAACTGGTGGCATACTGTCGCCAGAGATTGGGAAACTTCGATATTTTTTGTTAGGCGATAAAAATGGCAAGTTGAAAGCAGGCAAAACCTTAATATAATTTGGATCAGCATAGCCAGTTGCATAACCCGCTTTCGCTTTCACCGGCACCAATTCAATATTTTCTTCATTTTCTGGATTGACGGTTGTTGCGAGAATTCTCAATCGAGTTCCAGTAATGTCTATGTCGTAACCTCGCTCCATTTGCTCTAATTGGCTATCCATGATTGTAGATAAATCAATTCGCAGTAATTTATCAATGTTCACTTGATAGAAGTCCGATAGTTTTAATAGAACCTGAATTCCTGGTTCCGCTACACCATTTTCATAACTATTGTAGGCTGAACGAGTGATTCCAATATTCGCTGAAACCTCTTCCTGGCTGCGCTTTCTGCGTTTTCTAAGCAATTTGATATTTTCTTTTAAATACATGTTTTGATAATTTAATTGGCAAATATTTGATATGTAAATTAACAATGTATTTTTATCATTTCCAAATAATGTCCATAAAAAAGATAAATTTTTTCTTTTCGGGTTTTTATTTTTACTTTGCCTTATGAAATTTTGGCTAATTAAGTCCGAACCTTTTAAGTATTCATGGACTCAATTCGTAAAAGATCAGCAAACGTTTTGGGATGGTGTGCGTAATTACCAAGCCCGAAATAACTTGCAAGCAATGTCGGCCGGCGATAAGTGTTTTTTTTATCATTCCAATGAGGGAAAAGAAATTGTTGGAATTGCTGAAATCGTAAATCCTGCATATCAAGACCCAACCACAGATGAAACTGCATGGGTTGTGGTAGATGTAAAGCCCTTAGAAGCGCTTGCAAACACAGTGTCCCTCGAAAAAATGAAATCTGACCCTCGTTTGACGCAAATGGGACTTTTACGCCAGCCACGATTGTCGGTCATTGCCCTTTCTGAAGATGAATACAATATAATTTTACAATTATCGAATGACAAATAACGCCAATCCTAAAATACTGGTAGATACCCAAAAAGCCAATCTGATTATTCAGAGGTTTGCGTTGCAATTGATTGAAAATCATAAGGATTTAAGCAATACTGCAATTATCGGTTTGCAACCACGTGGAATCCAATTGGCTAAAGCCATCAAAGAACATATCAATAGCTTAGGTCATCATGACATTCTATATGGTGAAGTAGATCATACCTTTTTTAGAGATGACATAGGTAGGGGTGGTTTTCATCTCCCCAAACCTTCAACAGTTAATTTTTCAACTGAAAATAAAAATATTATTATTGTCGATGATGTTTTATTTACTGGAAGAAGCGTGAGGTCTGCAATTGATGCAATCATGAGCTTCGGTAGACCCAATCGCGTCGAATTGATGGTTTTAGTGGATCGAAGATTTCAACGCGAATTGCCTATAAAGCCAGATTATACAGGTGTAACTATCGATTCGAGAAATACAAATGATTTTGTAAAAGTTGAGTGGCAATCTGAAAATTTAGTACAAGTTTGGTTATTAGAAGACAACAAGAAATGAATAAAGGTGAATTGAATCATTTGTTAGGAATTAAAGGTATGAACGCCAATCAGATTCATACAATTTTTGAAACTGCTGATAATTTTTTAAGTCTTTTGCAAGCTCCTGTAAAAAAAACACCCGCCTTGCGAGACATCACTATTGCAAATTTGTTTTTTGAAAATTCTACAAGAACACGCGTGTCTTTTGAATTGGCTGAAAAACGATTAGGCGCCGATATTATTAACTTTTCATCTTCGTCATCTAGTGTTAAAAAGGGTGAAACCCTAATTGATACGGTCAATAACATTTTAAGCATGAAAGTCGATATGGTTGTAATGCGTCACCCCGCGCCTGGAGCATGTATGTTTTTAGCGAAAAATGTGAAATCGCAAATTGTAAATGCTGGCGATGGTACACATGAGCATCCAACTCAAGCTTTATTAGATGCCTTTTCAATACGTAATAAACTAGGTTCTCTGGAAGGTAAAAAAATCGTGATTGTTGGCGATATTAAACATTCGCGAGTGGCCTTAAGCAATATTTATTGTTTGCAATTATTAGGTGCAGAAGTGATGGTTTGTGGCCCTTCAACATTAATTCCAAAACACATTGAACAATTGGGTGTTAAAGTATCGCACAATCTCGATGAAGCCCTATCATGGTGTGATGTGGCAAACATGCTAAGAATTCAACTTGAGCGCCAAGATCAAAGATTTTTCCCTTCATTGAAGGAATATTCCAACTTGTTTGGATTGAATATGGAAAGGTTAAATAAATTAGAAAAAGAAATTGTAATTATGCACCCAGGCCCCATCAATAGAGGTGTTGAAATTACAAGTGAAGTGGCTGATAGTCAACAAAGTATTATATTGGAGCAAGTTGAAAATGGTGTTGCTGTAAGAATGGCGGTATTGTTTTTATTGGCTCAACATCAATTATAAAATGAATCCAATTTTAGTAGAAGTTTTTCGTGGGAATGCTGTAGAAAGTTTTCATCGCGGTGTTATTTGTGTTGTAAATGAAGCCGGTGAAGTCATTTATTCAATAGGAGATATTAATCAAGTTGCATTTCCAAGGTCGGCAATGAAATATTTTCAGCATCTTCCTTTGCTTGTTTCAGGTGCCTTTGATCAATTAAATTTATCTCTTGAAGATCTCGCAATTATGTGTGGTTCTCACAATGGAGAAAAGATGCACGAAGATTTAGTGAGTAAAATTCTTGGGGGACTTCAGCTTGGCGAATCTGATTTACAGTGTGGGGCGCAAGCTCCAACATTGAAAAAAGATTTGTATTTAATGATCAAGAACGATAAAGATCCGACGCAACTTCACAACAATTGTAGTGGAAAACATGCAGGTTTCTTAGCATGGTGTAAAGCGCATCATGCCGACATAAAAAGTTATTTATCGCCAAACCATCCTCTGCAAATTGAAATCAAGAAATATATTTCAATGTTCTATGAAGTTCCTGAAAACGAGCTCATTCCTGCTATAGATGGATGTAGTGCTCCAATTTATGGAATGAGTGTTTACAAACAAGCCATTGCATATAAGAATTTGATAGCCAATCATTTTGGAGATGATAATATTACGGAAGCTTGTAAAAAAATAGTTTCGGCCGTAACGAAATATCCTGAATTAGTTGCAGGAACTCAACGTTATTGTACCGACCTCATGAAAATCACCAATGGTAGAATCATCGGTAAAACAGGAGCCGATGGGGTGTATAGTTTGTCTATTCTTGATAAAAAATGGGGAATCGCCATTAAAATAGATGATGGTAAAATGGGTCCACAATATCAAGTGGCACAAGAATTGTTGTTAAATTTAGAATTAATTACAACTGAGGAATACAAACTGCTCGATGCGTATGGAGAATGTGAAATTAAAAATTTCGCAGGAATTAAAGTTGGAAGAAGCGTTGTGGTTAATGTTCCTCCAATGAATCAATAAATGAGATATAAAAAAAAAACGAGTTTAATTTTTTTGTTTGCATCATGTCATTTTGCCATTGGGCAATATCGACTTATACAAGCAAATACGATAGAAGACGATTTTAGGAATTCTCTGGATTTGAGAAATATTTCTACAAATCGATTTGTACCTCAATCAATTGATAATGTTTGCACAGATTCACAAAATTCGGAATTTTCAAACCATAATTTTTCTTATTTTTCTTGGAATAATCCTGAATATTATGGAAATAAACGTGTTCCATTTACCAATTTGAATTTCATTAAGAAATTAGGTGAGCAATCACTATTTCAGAATCCCAATCGATTTTTTAGTTGGGAAAGTTCCGATAGGTCTGATTATTTTGTGATTAATCCAGTGTTAGATTTATCTTATGGTCCTAAATCGCAATTCACCGATTCATCATTGTTCAACGGTAGAGGAGTTGAGTTTTATGGTCAATTCGGTGAGAAATTTGCATTTCATACCACGGTCATGGATTATCAAGCCGATTACCGAAGAAATATCGATAATTATAGAGATAGCAACAGGGTTTATCCAGGAATTGGTAAGTATTATCGCAATTCTTTTGGATATGTAGATTATTTCTATGCTACAGGTTACGTGAGTGCAAAATTGCTTGAGAAAAAGGATTTAAACAGTAAAGATTTGATTTATCAAATTATAGCGACTTTTGGTAACGATAAGCAATTTATTGGAAATGGGATGCGAAGTTTAATCTTGAGCGATTTCGCTCCACCATCATTGTTTCTTCAAATCAATTATACATTAGGTCCTTTTAAATATCAAAATTTATTCAAAGAATTGGTTGGCAATTTATCTGTAGATTCAAATAAGATATTGAATAAAAAGTATTTAGCACTTCATCGTGGATCTTTAGAGTTTAAAAAAATTGGGTTGGAATTGGGATTGACCGAAATGATTATTCAGAGCCGAGAAGGAAACAGATTTGATGCAAATTACTTTAATCCAATTATTTTTTATAGGGCAATTGAGAGAGATTTGGGCTCTGGTGATAATGCACTCATTGCATTAGATGCAAAACTTACCAAGCGTGAGTTAATGTTTTATACACAGTTGGTTTTGGACGAGTTTAATGTAAAAAGTGCATTGACTACAAATTCTTATTTGAATAAATTTGCATTTCAACTTGGATTATATTACAAGCCTGAATTTCAATTCCTTAAGAGTGGATACTTGAATTTAGAGATGAACCAAGTTAGACCATATACGTATTCGCATTGGTCCAATAATTACTACTCATCTTACAATCAATCATTGGCCCATCCCTTAGAAAGTAATTTTAGAGAAGTTTTAATGAGAATATTTGTTCAACCAAGGAATTACCAAAGATGGACGTTCAGAAATATAACATCTTTTGCAATGAAGGGATTTGATATCGGTGGAGAGAATTATGGATCGGATATCAGGAAGAATTATTACAGTGCTCAGGATAAGAAATATTCCGAAATTGGACAGGGACAGAAAGAATATATATTCAACTTCTTCACTGAGGCTAGCTATTTTATTTTACCTAATTTCATGGTGCAATTTACACATCAATTTAGAAATCAAACAAGCAAATTACAGCTAAAAGACAATTACTTGTTTTTATCGTTTAAGTACAATTTTACTCAAAATAGAAATCAACAAATTTTCTAATTCTCATAAAATAAGAAAAGAAAAAGGCATTGGAACCCCAATGCCTTTCTCGTTTAAATGAATTGAAATCTAGTGAATCCAGCTGAAAATTTTATTCCATCTGATTCCTTTAGAATCATAGATCATGGTTTGATCTTGAATTAGAGGTCTACCAATTTCATCAAGAGCTATAACTTTCTTTAGTCCAAAGAAGGTAAATAATGGTTTTCCAATAACATGATCTTCAGGAACATATCCCCAAGCACGAGAATCTAAACTATTGTAACGATTATCACCCATCATCCAATAATAACCCATTTTAAAGGTATATTGAGTGATTTCAGGACCGCTTCCGCCACCAGAATAGAATTTGCCATCTTGAGTCACAATATTGGCATGTTCGTATGTATTGATGGCTGTTTTCAATATATCCCAATTTTCTTTAGTGAGTTTTATTGTTTCACCTCGTTTTGGTAAATAAATAGGACCGTAGTTATTTAAATCCCAATCATGCTTTAAATAATTATTTCCATCGATATTCGGGAAGTATTTTCTACGAATCATTTGAGGTTTGCCATTTTCATCTGAAATCATGTCGCCTTCATCATGAGAGTCGTCTATAATCATACTCACCATGCTATGTTTTCTAATTTTATCGGCGTTTTCTGGCCAAGTATAAATTAAATAAGGAATCAATCGTCCACCGGCTTTTTCAGTCATAGTTAAAATGTCAGGGGCAATATGATCTGGAATGTTGAAATCACCCAATTCGTTTTCTAAAAGAAAATCTTGAGTGATCCCTTCTTTTAATAAGACCAAGTATCTTTTTTGTTGTTTCCCTACAGTTGGCAATTTTTTGTTGTTAATGTAAACTTGACCCTTAACCACCTTTAATTGATCACCAGGAACACCCACACAACGCTTCACAAAATTGTCTTTTTTATCGGTAGGGAATCCTTCATCTGCAGGCCAGTTAAATACAATGACATCGTTATTTTTAATTGTATACCAACCCGGTAAGCGCATATACGGCAATTCAATTAAATCAGAGTATGCTTTAAAGCCTAAGATTTCTTTTGGCGCAACTACAGGCACAGTAATTGGGGTTAAAGGAATGCGCATTCCAATTTTCGCACGACTCACCACAAGATAATCACCAACCATTAAGTTTGATTCCATAGAAGGCGTTGGAATTTGATACAAATCGAAATATAAAGCCCTCATCCCTCCAGCAACATAAGCAGCGAACAGAAGTGCATCTGCCCATTCTCTGGCACCACTTCCTACAGGAACATATTTTACTCTCCAATCTTTGTTACCACCTTCGCCAAAATATTTCAAATCTTTATTAAAGAACAAAATAGGGAAGTAAATAAATGTAAAAACAATCCCAAAGAACTGTTCCCAAAATTTGTGTTTTCCAAAACTTCTTAGAATGTCGAGTTTAATGTTGAAGCTAAAAAGAATGTTCACACCAGGTATGACCATTCCAATCATATACCATTTTGGTCTACCAACAATTTTTATCCAATACCACCAGTTTAAAATTGGAACCCAAGCCAATAGCGGGTTTTGACCTGCAAGTTTAAACATTCTCGACAAACCAAGTCTAGTGAGAACAAATGCGGCTATCCATAAGCCTAAAAATAATGCTAAATTGTAGCTTTCCATATTTAATTACGATTTGTCAAAATTAAGTAAGTCTTTCATATTATAAACACCTTTTTTAGAAAAAAGCCATTCAGCTGCAACAATTGAACCCAGTGCAAAGCCGTCTCTACTTTTTGCCTCGTGACTGAGTGTGATACGATCGACATCACTTTCATAATTTACATGGTGTGTGCCAGGAACATTTGGCAATCTCAATGCCTCAATATTTATTGATTTATCTGAATTGTCCGATAGAGACCATTGCTCGTATTGTTCATGATTTTCGACAATGCCTTCCGCAGTGGTAATTGCAGTTCCACTGGGTGCATCTTTTTTTTCTGTGTGATGAATTTCTTGAATGGAGCAATTGTACTCTGGATAGTTGTTCATTAGCCTTGCTAAGAATTTGTTGGCCAAGAAAAATAAATTAACACCTAAACTAAAATTGGTCGCATAAAACATCGAACCATTT
>CAIRMY010000285.1 GCA_903879775.1 uncultured Bacteroidota bacterium | reverse complement strand
GGCAACTGGTCGAAGCCATCATTTACGATTTTTATTTCAAGATTTTTCACGCTTCAAACTTGCATTGAGCGACCATCTTAATCCCAGGATGAAATCGTTGATTTTCATCCTATTTTCAGTACAAAACATCCTATTCTTAGGATGAAATGAAAAAAGGACTCATAAGACTGGAAATCCTACCAGAATCCATTCACAAATTAATGAATCAACCTTCGGTAATTTCTTTCTCTAAATTTGCGAACTGTTCTAATAGTGTTAGCGGTTCGTTTGGTCGTTTTTTGAGTTGGATAAGAGATTTTAAGGCAATACTTTGACTTTCGTCCAATTTTGAACCAAGATGTTCCAAACATAATTGAATGAACTCACTGTGTTTGATGCCTTCATGTAAATATTGAATACTACGGGGATAGCCTGAAGAACTATTACTGCCTATCATTTTATAATATACATAACTGATGTCGGCTTGCAATTGGTCCATACGCAGATGTTTTTCAAAATAGGCATTAAATAGTTGGAAACCCCTTATGGTTTTAAAGATTCTGGGGTATGGATTTATTCCTTTGCGTATTTCTTGTCCTTTCTTTAGCCATTGATAATATAAATAACATACGCAGGCTTGCATGTTATAATATCCTTCATAATTGACATTGAAAATTGGACTATGGATAAAATCAGTGGTTTCAGAAGTTTTTCCATTGATGATAGCATCAAAGCAATATTTTTCAATATCAATAAACATATTAAATGCAGCGATAAACTTAAAATTATTATTCCATTCATAGCCTAATTGACATACAAGTAATCGCCAACCCCCAAATAAAATTGATTCACACTGTTTGAATTCTATATCGCAAAGTTTCTGTGGTTCAGAACTGTTTTTTAATCGTTTTTCAAAATCAGTCGTATATTTTTTAAATAATTTCTCCTTTACTGACTGGAAAATTTGATTTTGTTCATTCTTTATATGTTGTGCCGCTTCAATACTAAATGATGACCAATCAACAATATTTCGGTGGAAATATTGTTGCCAATACATCCCCTTTGTTGAAATCTCTAATTCTTCTAAAACATTGAGGTCGTACTCACCGTCAAAATAATTCCGTGGTCCATATTTAATGACAGTATTTGAAGAAATGAAGGAATGTATTAAAACGACATGTCCATATCGCCAGTCTTCGTAGGTGTATTTATTCTCCATTTTACCAATTTTTACTGAGATTTGCCCTTATGACAGATTGTTTTGTGCCAATGTAATCTATCAGCGCTTTTTCTGTTGTATGCCCCGACATGTACATTATCATAGTTGTTTCTTTTACGCCATAATTATTGGTGCAAAAAGACCTCCTAGCCACCTTTGATGTAACGAGTTTGAATTTTGGGTAAGTACCAATAATGTTTCTTTTTTTTTCTGCATCAAATAATGGGGCCAAAGTGGGGGTATTGATTTTTGCTTCTTTAGCAACAGTTTTGATATACTCATTAAATTTCACATCACTAATTCGTCTTGGGAAATTTCCATTTCTTTTTTCCAGAATTTTCATAACTCTGGGTGTCAAAGGAATTTCCATTAGTTTACCTGTTTTTTTTTGGACAAATTTTATGAAAGTCCTTTCTTTAGCCTCGGGTGGATTAAAAGTTTGACTTGTCGTGAATTTGAGATAATCTGACACCCTCTGCCCAGTTTCGCATCCAATTATGAGCCAATCTCTTGCGTTATCAAGATAGTCATGTGGCATTTTTTCAGAGGCTATTTTGTTGATTTCCTCTGGCGTTAAGTAAACCATGGGTAATTTATCATCATTGTGCGTAATTGGAATTTGGTTAATCTGCGGGCTGATTTCTATGCGATTAGAAGCCGCATGATTAGCGACTTGTTTGAGCCATTTCATAATTCTTTGAGTTCCGTTATGTCCGTAATTTAAATTTGTCGAAAACTGAGTGAATTTTGATTGAAAGTTTAAATCAATTTCCTTAAACCGAAACTCTATCCCTGAATCATTTTGAAAATGTAGAATCCGCACTTTAAAAGAATTATATGATTTAATGGTGTTGTCTGCAACTTTTCCAGACTCTTTTTTTTGTTTGATATAGTAATCTATATATGGGATTACTAATTTGGGTATTATTTCACTAAAGTCATCGCTGACTTCATTGGATTTCTTGACAATTCGGGTTAACCAATTTTTAGTTATTTCTGAGTCATCGTCTCTTTTATTGTATGCAGTGATAATTTTATTTTTTAAATCATCGAGGTCTGTAGTAATATCTTTTAAACTTTTGTCATTCTTATGCTTTACCGCACCTTTAACCGAACTCCAATTAGAAGGATTTATTAGAATATCGGTTTTTACTTTAATATCTATGTTTCGTGATACTGAAAATCTAACATAGATTGGTGATGGATTTTTTTTACCTTGTAAGAGGAATTTTGGAGCGCCCATATTTCAAAATTACATTTTAGCCAACATTTAGCCAACAACTTTTCAATTTAATTCAATTTAATTCAATCCAATTCAACTCGTGTATGTTTGTAGAGCCTTTAAAACAAAGGGATTGACATAAAAAAGGGTTGAATCATATTTAAACAGATTCAACCCAGAGTGGAATTGGGGGGAATCGAACCCCCGTCCGGCTATGCGATCACTAGCGCTTTCTACATGTTTAGGGTTAGATTGATTTTCGGGATCGGGCCGGCTC
>CAIRMY010000284.1 GCA_903879775.1 uncultured Bacteroidota bacterium | reverse complement strand
TTCAATGGTGGTGGGAATGGCATTTTACGTTTAAATGCAAATACATTGCAGCTCAACGACAATAGCTTAATCATTAACAATAGAAATCCGAATGCAATTTCATATATCACAACAGGTGGTATTCTATCTGAAAATTCACCTGGATTTGGCTACGGAAAAGTTCAATGGAATATTCGCGATGGAAGCACAGGACCAGTTTTCACAATTCCTTTTATCAATATTTTATCGCAACACATTAACTTTACTGCAACCTGCAACACCATTGGTGTGCAAACCAAAGATTCTGGATTTATTGCGGTGGCCACTTATCATACGGCCGATGTGCCAGTTCCAAACAATCGACCAATGCCAACAGGGGTTTTCAATACCGATAATGAATGCGATGGAGAAAATTCAGCACGATTAATTGATCGATTTTGGATTATAGAAGACAATGGATACGCAAAAACACCTGAGGTTGCTTTATCATTTGCATATGCAAACAACGACCTTTTAACAACAAACAATACAATTACTGAATCGAATTTAGGAGCGATCAAATACAATTCTGCATTAAATAAATGGCTTTATCCAATTAAGGGAACCGTGAACACTGCGAACAATGAAGTGATTTACAAAGCTGGATATAATTTTTCGGGAATTTGGACAATGAGCGACACAACCCCTTATCCTAAGGCTGCTTTTTCTTCAGCAGGAAACTGTGAATTTGATAGTATAATTTTCAAAGATAATTCTGGTGTGATGTCCGATAAAATTGTACAATGGCAATGGAACTTTGGTAACGGAAAACTCAGTGGTTTAAAAGATCCTTTTACAACTTATACCCCATCCGGTTTGTATAATGTTCGACTAGTCATTCGTTCTATGAGTGGATGCCAAGACACCGCCTATAAAAACATTCAAATTTTAGCAGCTCCAAGGGCAAATTATACTCAAATTGATACATGTGAAAATGCAATGGTTAAGTTTGAATCATTCAGTTTCCCCGGCAGTGGTATGCTTAAAAGTGAAACTTGGATTTACGGAGATGGCTCAGCAAATGGAACTGGTAAAAAAACGAGTCATTATTATGGTGCCATGGGCGTACCAACTGTACATCTAATTGTTTACAATACGAATGGTTGCAAAGACACTCTGTCTAAAGATATTTTTATAGCCCCAAAACCATATGCATATATGAACTTTGCGAATGATTGTCAATATTCCCCTATTTCATTTACAAATGGATCAACTGCAGGCGGCGGAAGCATCTCGAAGTATTTATGGGATTTTGGAAACAATAGAAAGTCATTCAACAAAGATGATATTGTAGCTTACTCAACTTATGGCAACTTCCCTGTTCAAATGGTTGTTTACAATTCATTTGGATGCTCCGATACTGCCAAACAAAGCATTACAATATATCCAAGAGCAATTGCCAATTTCGATTATTCGCCAAATGAATTACGCGCAACTGACCCAGTTTCATTCAATAATTTGTCGCAGTTAGACGATAATTGGTCTTGGGATTTTGGAGATGGATTTACAAACTCAAATAAGTTTGTGACGCATGCATATGACATCTACGGAAAATATAACGTAACGCTCATATCGTCAACTCAATACGGATGCGCGGATACCTTTTCAAGAGAGATTTATGTGAAATCTTCTCCGTTATATTGGTTTCCCAATACATTTACCCCAGGTTCAACCATTGGCCTAAATGATGGATTTGGCCTCAGAACTCCAAACCAAATTAGTAAATATCATTTGATTCTTTACAATTTATGGGGACAAATATTATTTGAAACCAACGACGTAAATCAAACATGGGACGGAACTTACAACAGCGAATTATGCCCAATTGGAGCTTATGTTTATCATGCAAATTTCTTAAGTCCTGAAAATGAACTACAAGTTTACCAAGGAGATGTAACCATTATTCGGTAAAAGGCAAACTATAATTTCAGAACCTCAATGTGATTTCGGTGTAATTTAACGATTCCTCGTTGTTCCATTTTCTTGAGTAATCTAGATATGACTTCTCGCGATGAGTTGATATCGTTGGCAATAGTTTGATGATTGATTTGTAAATCGTTGCAACCACAATTTTCAACTTGCTTTTTCAAATAGAATTCCAATCGTTCATCCATCCCTCGAAATGCAACATTGTCAATCACTGCCAAAGCTTCTTCAAATCTTGTTCTGTATGTATGAATGACAAATTCAGACCAAGTTCGGTATTCTCTGATCCAATCATTCACCTTGGTCATTGGCACAAATAACAACAATGAATCTTCAACAGCAATTGCAGAAACCTGACTTGTTTCTTGGTGCTTCAAGCATGTTAACGACATTGCACAGGCTTGCCCGGGATGAATATAATATAAGAAAAAATCGCCGCCGTCTTCCCCTTCCCTAAAAACCTTGATGGAACCAGATAATATGAGCATTGCTGAGGCCAAATGTTGACCAGTTCTCATGACAGTTTCGCCCGTTTTTACTATTTTCAATGTCCCAAAATCAGCAATTTCTTCAATTAATTTGGGTTCAAGTTCATTGAATTCTAGCCTTAATGCTTCTATACCGTTTTCCATGGATTTAACAAATATCGTAAATTAAAAATTGATAAGATTAAAAATAACGATATTCTGACGATAATTAACGAATTTTGCAAAACAAATGATTACAATCGGAATTACCCAAACATTAACCATCATTAGACTCACCGACTTCGGCTTGTTTTTAGAAGATGAAGAACAACACGAAGTTTTGTTACCAAATAAATATGTGCCATTGGTCTATGAATTTGGAGATCCTATAGAAGTTTTTATATACAAAGATTCTGAGGATAGAATTGTTGCAACTACCTTAATTCCTAAAGTTGAAGTTTACCAGTATGCTTATTTACAGGTAAATGAAGTGAATAGAGTTGGTGCTTTTATGGATTGGGGACTTGAAAAAGACCTCTTGGTTCCGTTTCGGGAGCAAAATAGACCGATGATTGTTGATCAATGGTATGTGATTTTTGTTTACAGAGATTTTGCTTCCGATAGATTGGTTGGAACCACTAAAATTAAGAAATCGCTCCAAGTAGACAAGGTTGAATTGAGTATGAATCAAAAAGTTGAAGTGATGGCTTTTGAAGAAACTGAAAGAGGCATGCAAGTTGTTGTGGAGGGAAAATACCGAGGAATTATTTATGCCAATGAAACTTTTAAACCCATTCACGTTGGCGATATTTTCACTTGTTATGTAAAAAACATACGCACCGATTTGTTAATTGATTTAAGTTTGGAACGTTTGGGCAGGGGTAAAGTTGACAGCAGCGCAGAACATATATTAAATGCGCTAAATA
>CAIRMY010000283.1 GCA_903879775.1 uncultured Bacteroidota bacterium | reverse complement strand
CACCACGCATATGAGCAACGGTGTGTGGATCTCTCATACTTGTAAGGGCATCGAAAGTTGCTTTAACCACATTGTGAGGGTTAGAAGAACCTTTAGATTTAGCCAATACATCGGTAACACCAGCACTTTCTAAAACAGCACGCATTGCACCACCAGCAATTACACCAGTACCATGCGCAGCAGGCTTCAAGAAAATACGGCCACCTCCAAATTTACCAAGTTGTTCATGAGGAACGGTACCATTGATAATAGGAACTTTAATCAAATTCTTTTTAGCATCTTCAATACCTTTATTAATTGCATCGATTACTTCATTTGATTTTCCTAAACCATGACCTACAGTACCATGACTATCACCCACAACAACTAAAGCTGTGAAGCTAAATGTTCTACCACCTTTGGTAACTTTAGCAACACGGTTTATATTTACTACCTTTTCGGTTAAGGTTAATTCACCTGGACGAACTCTAACTATGTTTTTATTTGACATTGTTTTTAAAATTAAAATTGTAATCCTCCCTCACGGGCACCATCAGCCAAACTTTTAACGCGTCCATGGTATAAATAACCACCACGATCGAAAACGATAGAATCGATACCAGCACCTTTTGCCATTTCTGCGATTTTTTTGCCTACTAAAGAAGCTTTTGCTACTTTACTGTCTTTTATATCATTTATACCAGCTTCTCTAGAAGAAACAGCAGCAATTGTAATGCCTTTGCTATCGTCTATTAATTGAGCATAGATATCTTTATTACTACGAAAAACGCTTAAACGAGGTCTAGTAGCAGTACCTGATACTACGCCGCGAATACGCTTACGTATTTTATCTCTTCTTTGATTTTTACTTTTTGCCATAATAATTCCTCCTTACTTAGATGCAGACTTACCTGCTTTTTTACGTAAAACTTCTCCTGCAAAACGAATACCTTTTCCTTTGTACGGTTCAGGTTTACGGAATGAACGGATTTTAGCTGCTACTTGCCCTAACAATTGTTTGTCGCAACAAGTCATTGTAATAGAAGGGCTTTTTCCTTTTACAGTTTCAGTAAAAACTGTAATTTCTGAAGGAACTTGTAACAAGATTTTGTGTGAATAACCCAATACGAATTCTACCAAGTTTCCTTGATTCGATACTTTGTAACCTACACCCACAAGTTCTTGAGTTACAGTATGGCCCAAACCTACACCAATTACTAAATTATTTAGTAAAGAACGGTATAAGCCATGAAGGCTCTTATGCTGTTTGCTCTCGCTTGGGCGATTTACAGTCATCACGCCATTTTCAACAATAACGATAAAGTCTTGATCGATGGCTTGAGAAAGTTCTCCTTTAGGCCCCTTTGCAGTTACGTATCCTACGTTAACTGTAACATTCACACCAGATGGTATTTGAATGGGAGCTTTTCCTACGCGTGACATATTTTCTTTTTAATATTATTTAATTGTTAAATGAATTAAGAAACAAAACAAAGAATTTCTCCACCAACGCCAAGTGTACGTGCTTCTTTGTCGGTCATTACACCTCTAGAAGTAGTTAGGATAGCAACACCCAAACCATTTAATACTCTTGGAATATCAGAAGATGCCGAATACTTTCTCAAACCAGGTGAAGAAACTCTTTTTAACGAAGAGATTGCACTTAAACGGGTTTGATTGTTGTATTTCAAAGCAATTTTGATAACGCCTTGTTTGTTTTCTGTTTCCTCAAATTTATACTTAAGGATATAGCCTTTTTCGTAGAGTACGCGAGTAATTTCTCTTTTTAGATTACTTGCAGGAACCTCTACAATACGATGTTGCGCTTTGATCGCGTTGCGCAAACGTGTTAGATAATCTGATATAGGATCAGTCATTTTATTTTTATTTTACCAACTTGATTTAGTTACACCTGGAATTTTACCATCACTAGCTAGTTGACGGAATTGATTTCTACAAACTCCGAAAACACGCATATATCCTCTGGGTCTACCAGTAATTTTACAACGATTTCTCAATCTCACAGGAGATGCATTACGAGGAATTTTTTGTAATTCTTCATAATTACCTTCCGCTTTTAACTTAGCGCGTTTTTCAGCGTAGCGAGCAACCATTGCTTCACGTTTACGCTGTCTGGCTTTCATGCTTTCTTTTGCCATGTCTTATTTTGATTTAAAAGGGAAACCCATTAATTTTAACAATTCTAAACTCTCTTCGTCGTTTTTAGCACTAGTTACCACAGTGATATCCATACCTGTAATTCTGTTCACTTTATCAATATCAATTTCAGGGAAAATGATTTGCTCTGTGATACCCATTGTCCAGTTACCTCTACCATCAAATCCTTTAACTTCCAAACCTTGGAAATCACGAACACGAGGAAGAGCTACAGAGATCAAACGATCTAAAAACTCGAACATTCTTTCTTTACGCAAAGTAACCTTGCAACCAATAGGCATATTCTCTCTTAATTTAAAGTTAGAAATTGCTTTCTTAGAATAAGTAGCTTGTGCTTTTTGACCAGTAATTTTTGACATCTCATCGATGGCAGCATCTACTAGTTTTTTATCATTCACGGCAGCACCTACACCTTGGTTCAAAACAATTTTAGTGATGCAAGGAATTTGCATTATATTCTTGTAATTGAATTTTTCCATCATCGCAGGAACTACTTCAGCTGTATATTTATCTCTTAATCTTGGAACGTAACTCATAATATTTTATTTAATAAGGTCTCCAGTCTTTTTAGCATAACGTTGAAGCTTATTGTTCTCGTCAAATTTACGGCCAATTCTTGTAGGTTTACCACCAACCATGACCATTAGATTAGACATGTGCATAGGGGCTTCAATTTTATCAATTTTACCACTTGTATTCTGAGCTGTAGGCTTGCGGTGTTTACTCACCAAATTCAAACCTTCTACAATGGCTCTATTTTTTTCAGGGTAAACTGTTAATACTTTACCAGACTTCCCTTTATCATCACCAGCCAATACTAAAACAGTATCGCCTTTTTTGATGTGTAATTTAAATGCGCTTTTTCCCATAATTATAGAACTTCTGGTGCCAATGACACGATTTTCATAAATTGTTTATCGCGCAATTCTCTTGCCACTGGACCAAAGATGCGCGTACCTCTTGGTTCATCTGAGTTGTTTAACAACACACAGCTATTTTCATCGAAACGAATGTAAGAACCGTCTGCTCTGCGAATTTCTTTTTTCACACGAACTACAACAGCTTTAGATACCGCTCCTTTTTTGATGTTTCCACCTGGCATAGCATGCTTAACGCTGACAACGATTTTATCGCCAACACTTGCATAGCGTCTACCGGTACCACCCAATACTCTAATACAAAGTACCTCTTTGGCACCGCTGTTATCAGCAACTTTTAGTCTTGATTCTTGTTGTACCATGTTATTTCGCTTTTTCTACGATTTCTACTAATCTCCAACATTTGTTTTTACTCAAAGGACGTGTCTCCATGATTCGAACGATATCGTTCTCACCACATTGATTTGTTTCGTCATGAGCAGCAAACTTTTTAGTTTTCTTAAAATATTTACCATATTTCGGGTGTTTCACACTACGAACAATGGCAACCACAATGGTTTTGTCCATTTTAGCACTAGTTACGGTGCCTATGATTTCTTTCCTGGAGTTTCTAATTGTTTCCATTAATTTTCTTCACTAGTTTTTTTAAGGTATGCCTGATATTCAGAATCACTTCTACGTGAATTTAATTCAGTTAACATACGTGCGATATTCTTTCTAGTTTCCTTCAACATATGAGGATGATCAATTTGAGATACAGCATTTTGAAACTTCATTTTTTGTAAAAGTTTGCGCTCTTCTCTGTAACGTTCTACCAACTCTTTGTTTGGCAATGATTTAATTTCTTCGAATTTCATGTTTAAGCCTCCTCGTGATAATCAGGACGTACAACAAACTTACATGACACAGGTAATTTTTGTGCTGCAAGGCGAATACCCTCTTTTGCAATTTCCATAGGTACACCCGCTACCTCAAACATAATTGTTCCTGGTTTAACGATTGCCACCCAATATTCAGGAGCTCCTTTACCCTTACCCATACGAACCTCTGCAGGTTTTTTCGTAATGGGTTTGTCAGGGAAAATTCTGATCCACACTTGTCCTTCACGCTTTAAATAACGTGTTAATGCAATCCTGGCTGCTTCTATTTGACGAGAAGTAATCCAGTGAGGCTCAAGCGATTTTAAACCAAAGCTACCGAATACTACGCGATGACCTCTTGTAGCCATACCGTGTACACGGCCTTTCTGTTGTTTTCTAAATTTCGTTCTTTTTGGACTCAGCATCTTTCTACTCCTTATGCATTATTACGACGACGGTCACGACGGTCACGACCTCCACGGTCTCTTCTATCGTTTCCTCTGTTATTATTTGAACCTTTTCTCTCGGTTTCTGTTTGTGGAGACAAATCTACTTTACCATAAATTTCACCTTTACACAACCATACTTTTATACCGATTTTACCATATACTGTTTGCGCTTCAACCAATGCATAGTCGATGTTAGAACGCAACGTATGTAGCGGAGTTCTTCCTTCTTTGTACATTTCTGAACGAGCTATCTCACCACCATTCAAACGACCACTGATACGAACTTTAATTCCATCAGCACCCATTTTCATGGTACCTTGAATCGCGTTTTTAATCGCACGTTTGTACGAAAAACGATTCTCAATTTGTTGAGCAATATTCTCACCTACCAAACGAGCATCCAATTCAGGACGTTTAATCTCATTGATATTGATTTGAACATCTTTACCAGTAATTTTCTTTATTTCCTCACGAATAGCATCTACTTCTTGACCACCTTTACCAATGACAATACCCGGTCTAGAAGTATTAATGGTTAATGTGATACGCTTTAAGGTACGTTCGATTATAACTTTCGCGATACCTCCTTTCGGAATACGTACAGATAGATATTTACGAATCTTTTCGTCTTCTACCAATTTATCGCCGTAGTCTTTTCCTCCGTACCAGTTAGAATCCCAACCACGGATAATACCAAGACGAAATCCTATAGGGTTTGTTTTTTGTCCCATGTTTATGCTTCCGTTTCGTTTTTAATATTCTTTAAACTATCAATTATCACTGTTACGTGGTTTGATCTTTTTCTAATCCTGTATCCTCTACCTTGAGGAGCAGTTCTTAAACGCTTCATCGTAACACCGCCATCGACCATAATGGTTTTGATAAATAATTCACCATCTTCGATACGATCTTCTGGGTTAATGATACCCCAGTTTGCAATTCCGCTTTTAATTAATTTGCTCAAATAGATAGCATACGTAGGTTTTTGGTTAAATTGAAGAATATTCAACGCCTTTTCTACACGCTGACCTCTTACCAAATCCGCCACCAATCTCATTTTACGTGGTGACAACGGACAGTTTCTTAAAATTGCTTTAGCTTCCATTTTAGTATTATTTTCCGTGTCCTTTGTATGTTCTAGTTGGAGCAAATTCACCTAACTTATGACCTACCATGTTCTCAGTTACATATACAGGAATAAATTTATTTCCGTTGTGCACTGCAAAAGTATGCCCTACAAAATCAGGGATAATTAAACTTCTACGTGACCAAGTTTTGATCACTGTTTTTTTCTTTGAATCGTTCAAGACGTCTACTTTGTGCATCAATTTGATGTCTACAAAGGGTCCTTTTTTTATGGATCTTGCCATTTCGCTTTTTCTCTAAATTTTACTTATTGCGTATAGACTTTCTTCTTTCGATAATTAACTTCGAGCTACCTTTCTTCGGAGCACGAGTCTTCTGGCCTTGTGAGTAGATCAAGTTACGTGATCTTGGTTGACCACCTTTACTACGACCTTCACCACCACCCATCGGGTGATCCACTGGGTTCATCACCGAACTTCTTGTTCTAGGACGAATTCCTAACCATCTTGAACGTCCTGCTTTACCTTTTACCTCTTGGCTATGTTCGCTGTTCGAAACCGAACCAATTGTTGCCAAACAAGCAGACAATATTAAACGACTTTCACCTGACGGCAATTTAATTGCTACATATTTGCCTTCACGAGCCATTAATTGAGCGTATGATCCTGCACTTCTGCAAATCTTAGCTCCTTGGCCTGGAGACATTTCAATATTATGAATTAATGTTCCCAATGGAATTTCAGTTAACAATAAAGCATTTCCAACCTCTGGTGATATACCCGGGCCTTGCTCTACTTTTTGTCCTACTTTAATGCCATTTGGAGCAATAATGTATCTTTTCTCTCCATCAGCGTATTCCACTAAAGAAATAAATGCGCTTCTATTTGGATCGTATTCTACTGTTTTAACCTCACCAATCACTCCAAAATTATTTCTTTTGAAGTCAATGATACGGTATCTACGCTTGTGACCACCACCAATGAATCGCATTGTCATACGACCTTGGTTGTTACGTCCACCGGTTCTTTTAATAGGAACCAATAACGACTTTTCTGGTTTATCTGTAGTAATCTCCTCAAAGGTATTCGCTACGCGAAATCTTTGACCTGGAGTGGTTGGTTTTAAACGACGTACTGCCATGATTAGATATTTTCGTAAAAGTCTATGTTAAATCCTTCTTTCAATGTAATTATTGCCTTTTTATACTTGTTAGTATATCCGGAGATTTGGCCTGTACGACGATTTTTACGTACTTTCCCCCGTGTGATCATGGTGTTAACTGAAGCAACTTCAACCCCATAGAAATCTTCGATAGCCTTTTTGATTTCGTCTTTTGTAGATCTGTGATCACAAACGAAACCATACTGACCACGCTTATCCATGAGAGAAGTCATCTTTTCAGTTATCAATGGTTTTTTCAGTATCATTTTTTATTAGTCTCCTCTATTTTAGAAATAGAACTTTCTGTTAATATTAAACTAGAAGCTTTTAATACTTCATAGGTATTTAAATCTGCTGCACGCATCACTGTGTTACCTTCAATGTTACGACCCGACAAATAAATGTTTTTATCTGTATCAGGAGTAACGAATAAAGATCTTCCAGTTACATTCAATGCTTTCAACAATCCTACAAATTCGCTTGTTTTCGGATTTGACATGTTGAAATCTTCAACAACCACTATTTGATTGTCTTTTGCTTTGTATGATAAAGCAGAAATACGAGCCAAACGCTTTAATTTCTTATTCAATTTGAATGAATAATCTCTTGGACGTGGACCATGAATTCTAGCACCACCCACAAAAATACCACTCTTCAATGAACCATGACGCGCTCCACCTGTTCCCTTTTGACGGAAAATTTTGCGCGTAGAACGTGAAATTTCAGTTCTGTCTTTTGTTTTGTGCGTACCTTGACGTTGGTTTGCCATATACTGCTTAACATCTAAATAGATCGCATGATCATTAGGTTCTACACCAAAAATATCGGTTGACAAAGTTACTGTACGACCAGTTTCTGCACCTTGTTTATTTAAAACTTTAACTTCCATGATCTTATTTCTCAATTATTACAGTTGAACCATTATGACCTGGAATTGAACCTTTGATTACCAATAGGTTTCTTTCAGCATCAATTTTCAAAATCGATAAGTTTGTAGCTTTCACTCTTTCACCACCTGTTCTACCAGCCATACGCAT
>CAIRMY010000282.1 GCA_903879775.1 uncultured Bacteroidota bacterium | reverse complement strand
CTACCGACTGAGCTACCGCACCATTCCCATTCGGGGCAGCAAAAATAGGGGGATTTCACATATAATCCACAGTTCAATCCATATTTTTTAAAATTCGCAATTCTTCGGTGTTCTTGCAAAAGCGATCACGTCTCTGATATTACCCATGCCGGTAACAAATTGCACCATTCGTTCAAATCCTAAACCAAAACCCGCGTGTGGAACAGTACCAAAACGGCGCGTATCTAAATACCAACTCATTTCATGTGTAGGAATATGCATCTCTTCCATGCGCGCTACTAATTTATCGAGGCGCTCTTCTCTTTGTGAACCACCCACAATTTCGCCAATACCTGGCGCTAAAATATCCATGGCTGCAACGGTTTGTTTGCCTGGCTCACAACCATCATTGAGGCGCATATAAAACGCTTTAATAGCAGCTGGATATCCAGTAACAATTACGGGCTTTTTAAAATGTTTTTCCACGAGGTAACGCTCGTGCTCACTTTGCATATCAATACCCCAACTCACGTCGTATTTAAATTTCTTTTTCTTGTACGCCGGTGAGTCTAATAAAATGGCAATCGCTTCGGTGTAAGTGATGCGCTCAAATTTACTATCCGTTACAAATTTTAATTTTTCAATTAAACCAAACTCTTGTCTTTCGTTCGTTGGTTTTTGTTTTTCTTCTTCTGCTAAACGTTGATCTAAAAACGCCAAATCATCGGCGCAATTTTCCATCGCATATTTAATCAGGTACTGAATAAATTCTTCGGCTAAATTTTGGTTGTCTTCAATATCACAAAAAGCCATTTCGGGTTCAATCATCCAAAATTCAGCTAGGTGTCTTGCGGTGTTGGAGTTTTCCGCCCTAAAAGTGGGTCCAAATGTATAAATCTCACCAAACGCAGTGGCGCCTAATTCGCCTTCAAGTTGTCCGCTAACAGTTAAATTCGTTGCTTTCCCAAAGAAATCTTCTTTGAAATCAATTTTACCATCTTCATCTCTTGGTGGGTTTTCAAGTGGGAGTGTACTGACCCTAAACATTTCTCCTGCACCTTCTGCATCGCTAGCAGTTATAATTGGTGTATGTAAATAAACAAATCCCCTTTCGTTATAGAATTTGTGTACTGCAAAGGCTAGGGAATGTCTGATGCGGAAAATAGCTCCGAACGTATTGGTTCTGAACCTCAAATGAGCAATTTCACGCAGGAATTCTAAGCTATGCTTCTTGGGTTGAAGGGGGTATTTTTCAGCATCTGAATCGCCTAAAATTTCAATTTCTGTGGCAACCAATTCAAGCGCCTGACCCTTACCCAAAGAAGGAACCAAATCACCATAAACCCTTAAAGAGGCGCTAGTTGTGATCCTTTTGATAAGTTCATCAGGGAAGTTTCCGAGTGTTGCAACGACCTGTATATTGGTATTGGTAGAACCGTCATTTAGAGCGATAAATTGGTTATTTCGGAAGGAACGTACCCATCCCATCACGGTGATGCCCGTTTGACTTTCCTGTTTACTAATAATCTCCCTTATTTTGGTTCGTTTATTGAACATATTCATTGATTTGAATAAGCAAAGATAATTGAAGGGGTTCTAAATCCCTATATTATG
>CAIRMY010000281.1 GCA_903879775.1 uncultured Bacteroidota bacterium | reverse complement strand
CTTTTGATCCACCCACAATATCATAACGGAATGAGAAATCACCATTCGGATATTGTGCAACTGGCATAAATTTAATGAATGCCACAACTTTTCCTGCGCTCGATAATGTAATTAAATACAAAGAATCACCCACAACGGTGTGACTTCCCGCATCATAAACACCCCAAGAGAAATCCCAAGGATTGTTTTTATTCAATGTTTGGTTGAACGCACCCACTTCATGCTTATGAATGTCGTTCATAAATGTTGGCCATTTTGCCCAACCTGTAGTGTCAAAATTTGCATACGCAGAATTGTCGCCTTTTGGATAAGCATAAACGTTTACACCAGCCGCATGGTTTGCACGAATGCAATTGTCGCGGGTGTTACTCGTGTGTGCAATGTGCCAGCTTCCCATTGGATTTGCTTTTTTGCTGCTGTTTTGCAAACTGTAAAACACTTGATTTGCATAACCTGCTCCCATTACAATTGTATCCGTAACGACTGTTTGTGCATTTGCAGCACCAAAAATTAAAAGGGCTGCTGTTGCGAATAGTGATTTGATTTTCATCTCGTAGATCTGATTTAGTGCCACAAAAGTACAATTACCACGATGCTTCACCCTTGTTTGAATTGTAAACTTAAGGTCATAAAATGTCATTAATTTGTCAGTCGCCTCAAAAAGGTTTTTTTGAATCATTCTAAATACAAACTAACTTTGTGGCACAATTGTTCTTTCATCAGACAATTCTCAAAACATGGCTAAAATTAGTATCAATATTGCTTCAGGTTCTATCGAAAAACGCAACGTGGTTGTGGGAATTGATTTAGGCACCACCAATTCTTTGGTTGCCTACAACGAATCCAATCCCTCAAAACCCGTTTTAGTTGGTGAAAACAACAATTGCATTGTGCCTTCTGTGGTTTACTTCGACGAAAATAACCTCCCAATTGTTGGTAGCCAGGCGAAAAATCAAATTGCACAGCACCCAGAAAGAACAATTTTCTCAGTGAAACGACTCCTAGGTAAAAATTTTGGAGACCTTTCCGGTAAAACAGATTACCTCGGATATAAAATTATTCACGATGATCAAGAAAATATGGTGAAAGTGAATGTTGGGGGACATTATTACAACCCAATACAACTCAGTTCCATTATCTTGAAAGAACTCAAAGAAAAAGCCGAATCTTTCTTGAATGCAACCGTGGATAAAGCGGTCATTACAGTTCCCGCTTACTTTAATGATTCGCAACGTCAAGCCACCAAAGATGCAGGGAAATTGGCAGGTCTCGATGTGTTGCGCATTGTCAATGAACCAACCGCCGCAAGTTTGGCCTACGGAATGAATTTAACCGATGCCGATAAAACCATTTTGGTTTACGATTTTGGCGGAGGTACTTTCGACGTTTCCATCTTGAAACTCGAACAAGGCGTTTTTGAAGTCATTGCAACCCACGGCGATACCTACCTCGGAGGAGATGATATTGACAAACAAATTGTGCAACATTGGTTGTTGCAAAACGGGATCGATCTCGAAATTCTCAACAAAAATCAAATCCAAGAACTCCGTCTTTTTGCAGAAAATGCAAAAATTGAAATCTCAAACAACCCCCACATTCCCTTTGAAAAGTCCCTCAAATTTGGAAATATCGAATTAAATACCTATATTGATTACATAATACTCATTGAAATTTCTGCTGAAATCATTGCCAAAACAATGCATTCTGTAGATTTGTCATTGAGGGACGCGAAGTTGCAACCATCTCAAATCGATGAAATTGTGCTCGTTGGTGGCAGCACCAGATTCCCCGAAATTTATAACCAACTCAGCTCGAAGTTTCCCAAAGTTCATATCAACAACCAAATCAATCCCGATGAAGTTGTTGCCTTAGGCGCAGCCGTAGAAGCCGATATTTTGGCTGGAAATCGCAAAGACATTCTCTTACTCGATGTAACCCCATTGTCGCTTGGAATTGAAACCGCCGGCGAACTCATGGATGTTCTCATTCCAAGAAATTCTAAAATTCCAACACGCGTTGGCCGTGAATATACCACCTCCGTTGATGGACAAATCAACATGAAAATTGCCGTTTTCCAAGGTGAGAGAGAAATGGTGACGCAAAACCGAAAACTTGGTGAATTTATATTGAAGAACATTCCCGCAATGCCGGCAGGTTTTCCCAAAATTGAAATTCAGTTTGCCCTCAATTCCGATGGGGTGCTCAAAGTGGCTGCCAAAGAATTGCGCAGCGGCATAGCACAAGAAGTGGAAATATTACCAGCCAATGGGTTAACAGATTCAGAAGTTGAAAGGATGCTCGAGAGCGGACTTCTTAACGCTCAGCAGGACATCAATTTGCGTTTGGAACAAGAAGCAGTGAATGAAGCCAACCAATTAATTTATACCGCTGAACGCTTTTTATCGAAACACGGAAATTTGCTGTCTGAAAATGAAATTTTTGGAACCAAACAACGAATTGATGCTCTCAAGGGTCTATTAACTACAAACAACAGAAATGAAATATTGTCTGGGGTTGAAGCGTTAAATGATTATACCCGTCCATTTGCCGAAAGGGTGATGGATGTGGCCGTGTCGGCAGCGTTAAAAGGAAATAAAATTCAAGAGTTATGAAAATTAAGGCATTTTTAGTTGCGTTGTTTTTTGCCATTCAACTGAATGGGCAAAATTCAGATCCAGATTACGAGAAAAGTACCAATTTTGGGATGAAACTTGGAATTTCAGCTTCTACAATGTTCGGCGGAGAACTCCAAAACCCGACTCCTCTTTTGGGTTATGTTGCTGGTTTATATTATCATAGCAAACTCGACAAAAAGAAGATTCACTACCAAACAGGTCTCGATTTAAGACTTCGCGGTAGCAATTTTAACAACGTAAACGACAGTTTGTCGAACCGAGCTTACACCAGAATTGGTCTGATATCGGTAGATGTTCCATTGAATTTGCTCATTCTCATAGGTAAATATTCTCGAGAAAGGGTCAATCATATCATGGTGGGCATCCAACCAAGTTATATCTTGAGATCGATTGTTTATCTTGGGGCAGGACAAATTCCAGCTCAAAGCCAAGTGTACATGAAAAAATGGCAAAACCTACCTTTGTCTAATTTCGAAATCAGTGGAATTGTTGGCTACCAGCATAAAGAAGAAGGATTTGGCTATCAAATTGCCTTCAAAGTTGGGTTGAATAATTTGAACGACAATTTCAAATTGGTGACGGTTGACAGCGATACCGGAATTGAATACGACCTCCTTCCCAAAACAGGAACTGGAAAATTTATTGGCACCGGTTCTCTCGAGTTTGCATTCATTTTCTAAAATTCATTCACTTATTGTAACTTTGCAACGTTTTGCGTTCATCAGTATCATTATACACCCTCGGCTGTAAATTAAATTTTGCAGAAAGTAGTACCATTGCACAGCAATTGGAAAAAAGTGGGTTTGAAAGAAAACAATTTCATGAAGGTGCCGATTTATATGTGATCAACACCTGTAGTGTAACCGATCACGCCGATCGCAAGTGCAAAAAGGTGGTGAGCGAAGCTTTGCGTCACAATCCGAATGCTTACATTGTGGTTGTGGGATGTTATGCCCAGTTAAAACCTGAAGAAATTTCAAATATTCCCGGAGTAGACATGGTGCTCGGTGCCGCTGAGAAATTCCAACTCATTGAACACCTCCATTCCCTCAAAAAAGAAGAAAAAACCCGTTTATACAACGCCCCAATTAAAGATGTGAACGATTTTGTTCCCGGATTTAGTGAAGGCGATAGAACAAGAATGTTTCTAAAGGTGCAAGATGGGTGCGACTATTTTTGTAGTTTTTGCACCATTCCACTTGCCAGAGGCAAAAGTAGAAGCGACAACATTCAAAACACCATTGAACAAGTCAAGAAAGTTTCTGAAGATGGTGTGAAGGAAGTGGTGCTCACAGGCGTGAATTTGGGTGATTTTGGTGTTCAAACAGGTGAAACGTTCTTTGAACTCATTCAAGAACTCGACCAAATTGAATCCATTCATCGTTACCGCATTAGCAGCATTGAACCCAATTTGCTCACAAATGAAATCATTGATTTTGTGTCTAAAAGTCAAAAATTTGTGCCGCATTTTCACATTCCACTCCAAAGTGGAAATGATGAAATTCTGCAACGCATGCGCCGCCGCTATTTGTCAGACGTTTACGCTTCTCGCGTGGCCTATATCAAAGAAAAAATGCCTCATTGCTGCATTGGCGTCGATGTAATTGTTGGATTCCCAGGTGAATCCGATGAGCATTTTTTAGATACCTATAATTTTATCAACGAATTGGATGTGAGTTATTTGCACGTTTTTCCTTACAGCGAAAGAGCCAATACCACTGCCAAGAAAATGAAAGATGTGGTGCCCGTAAAAGTTAGAGGCGAAAGAACCACCATGCTCAGAGGTTTGAGTGAAAAGAAAAAACGTTTTTTCTACGAACAACAACTCAATGCCACCAGAGAAGTGCTTTTTGAGGCCGAAGAAAAAGGGGGTAAAATGAGCGGGTTTACCGATAATTATGTGAAAGTAACCACAAATTACGACCCCTTGTTGGTGAATACCTTGGTGCCAGTGACATTGAAAATGATCAATGATGAATTTTTAGTGGAGGGAATATTTGATTACGCCGAAATTAGGCCGTAAATTGCAATGTGTTTCCTACGTTATATCATTTTATCAAAGACATCTTTGGCCTAGAATTTAGGTTTCTTGAAGTTGTAAATACCTTCGGTTTTTTTGTTGCCATTTCCATTGGTGCTGCCTATTGGGCCATGCAAACTGAGTTCAAACGTAAAACGGCTTTAGGCTTATTTCCTTCAAATACAGTCACCACAGAAATTGGAATTCCTTTTCCAAAATCTGATTACATTGTAAGCATCATCATCTCGTTTTTATTTGGTTACAAAATTCTATTTCTCATGGTCAATGCCGGAGAAAACTTTGTGCCTCAAGAACATATTTTCACTTCGGAGGGAAGTTATTTCATGGGCTTTATTGCAGCATTGTTTTCATTTTTAACCAAACTTCGTGCCGATAAAAAACAACGCCTAACAGAACCTAAATCTGTTTCACATTCCGTTTCCATTGCCGACGATATGGGTAACATTACCACAGTGGCCTTAATTTCTGGCTTCTTGGGTGCTAAAATATTTCACTTACTCGAAACCCCTGATCAAATTCATTTAAGTACCTTCATTACCGATATTTTTACCACCGGTGGATGGACATTCTATGGTGGATTGATTTGCGGTGCTGCCGGTGTGCTCATCTACGTCACAAGAAAAGGTTACAATTGGAAACATGTGATCGACGGGGGTGGACCTGCAATGATGCTTTCATACGGAATTGGCCGTTTTGGTTGCCATTTCTCCGGCGATGGCGATTGGGGAATTGCCAACCTGAGTCCCTCAAAAATATTGCCAGATTGGGCTTGGGCCTACAAATATCCGCACAACGTTTTGGGAAAAGACTACCCAGGAATGGGCATGGAACCAATTCCAGGATGCTCTGGCGACTATTGCTACCAATTGTCGACGCCAGTTTACCCAACACCGCTCTACGAAGCCTTAATGGCCTTGATTTTATTCGCTGGATTGTGGTTTTGGTTGCGTCATAAAAACTTTAAACCGGGACAAATATTTAGCATTTATTTGATCTTCGCGGGGGTAGAACGATTTGCCATTGAATCCATTCGTGAGCACGGAGACAGCCTTTATCGATTTGCAGGGGCAGTTTTTTCACAAGCACAAATGATTTCCATTGTATTAATCGTTTTGGGAATATGCGGATATTTCATTTTCAACAAGCAAAAAGATTTGGCTCAGGGCACATGAAAAAGTTGATGCTCTTTATTGCTGTTTTTTATTTTTCGGGGGGACTTTTGGCGCAAACCGAAACAGTGGTTCGCGACACGGTTCACGACTTCGAACGCTTAGATCCGGTGATGGTATCGGGGAGTATGGATGAGGCAAAGATCAAGGAGTATCAGACATTAAAGCGCCGTGTGATCAAAACCATGCCATTTGCCAAGATGGCGGCTTATAAAATGAAGATGATGGAAGATCAATTGGCAACCATTGAAAACAAGCGGGAGCGCAAGAAGTACATCAAAAAATGCGAAAATAGTTTGAAGGCCATGTACACGGAGCAATTGAAGAAATTGACAATCGGGGAGGGGCAGGTGCTCATGAAATTATTGCATCGCGAAACGGGTAAAACCAGTTGGGAAATCTTGAAAAACTACCGAGGCACTGCGGAGG
>CAIRMY010000280.1 GCA_903879775.1 uncultured Bacteroidota bacterium | reverse complement strand
TAACATTGCCGACATGGAAGGAAACGGTGTGTATTTTCCAGATGAAATAAAAGAGGAATTGGTAAAAAGGAAAAAAGAGAGTTAAGGAATTAACCCGCTAACAATATCATTTCAAAACACCATCTACAATTCGCTCATTCAATAATCGCTTGATATCTGAATTGGGTGGATACTTTTCTATGATGTGGAATTCAAGAATTGGGTCTTTATCTAAAATCAAATTTGACAAAATAAAGTTAGGATCAGGTGCAATCTTCAATTTTGAATATTGACGATAGGTCAATTTTAAAAAAGCCACGTTGCGATTAATGCCCCTTTGATCCAACAGATATTTAGATTTTAAGTGAATTGGATAAGGTCTGACGGATTTTATGTCAGAGGGATCCGGATAACTCACAACCATGGTTTTTTCAGTATTGAGTATCACCGGTACGTTTCTATCGTAGTTTTTCTTTGTTTTGTATACCACGATTGAATGCGATGAGTTGGTGTACTGATAACTCCCGCAAGATGTCAATAAAATGAATAGAAAAAAACGCATTAGATGATTTCAATGGTTACAGATTTTTTCGACGAATCTTGTAAAGTTAGTTCCATAAAATATATACCAGGCAAGGCATTTTCAACGTCTATTTTAAAATCACCATTTGTTTGCAATGTCTTGAATTTTATGTCGCGACCTAAACAATCGAATACCCTTGAGACATCCTTGATATTGCTATTTTCTTTGATAGAGAATACACCATTTGAGCTAGGATTAGGGTACACGAGAATCGTATTTTGATATGTGTTTTTAACGTTAACGCTTTGAGTTCTATCAATGGCGATATCTAATTGATACTCGCCAATATTACCAATGAAATAGGGCAGTACCTTAAACAATATGCTACCTGAATTGGCCGTGATTGGTGCAGTAATTTCGTCATCAAATGATTCTGACCAGGTGTTCCCATTGTCTAAAGAATATGTAAACATGGCATCTATTGAGAAAACATCACCATTCCCACTGTTGTATAAATCATGAAGTCTTGGGGTGATTGAGTATGTATATCCAGGGTTTAGCGCAATTTTATAGAAATCTAAATCCTCTTCTACATGGATATTCGAGCCACTTGTAGTTGTTTTAGCTGAATTGTTTGAAAATGTAATGGGGAGTGAATAGGCAATTGAGGCATTGTCGTTTTTTTCATATTTATCTGGCAAATATGGCGCTGCAATGACATTAATATAAACTGGGTTGGTGTAGTTTTTTGAGCCAACCAAACTATAGATTGTATCATTCACATCTGCAAACATAAGTGCCATCAAATAAGTGCCCGGTTCAGCTGAAATTGACGAACTATTAAATGTTAAAAGGGTTTGGTAAACAAAATTTACCGACAACCCGTTTTTTTCTTCAATTGTATTGATCGTCTCAATGAAATTTCCACTTAAATCATATAATGACAATTTATAAAATCCCTTAAATGCGTATGATCCCTTATTTTGAACATTTAGATTCACAGAGGCTGGGCTGCCTTGTGTGAGATCCAATGAAGACGAAGTCATTGAAGAATACAATTCAATTGTATTGTAATGAATGACTTTTAACGTGGCCTTTTCGGTGGTGAAAAAACCACTTGCATATAACTGTTTCCAGTCGCCACCCTGGGGTTTGTAAAAGAGATAAATGGTGTAAGTGCCAGGGATTAATTTTACAGAGCCAAAATTTGAAAAGGTTAGGTTATTTGTATATGAGTAACCTGCTGGTAAACCATTGCTCTCAACGAGTGAATCAACAAAATCAATGAAATTATTGTTTGCATCAAAAGCTGCGGCACAAAATGTTCCTTTAAATGTTGAAGCTCCTGTATTTTTAATATTTGCAGAAATGGTAAATGAGCTACCATAAGAAATCGGCGAACTGCTTACAGTTACACTTTTTGTAATGTCTAAAGTGTATGTGG
>CAIRMY010000279.1 GCA_903879775.1 uncultured Bacteroidota bacterium | reverse complement strand
CGCCAAAAAAATTTGTAGATGAGGTAGCCGGTTCCTGAGCAGTTTCTTCTTTGTCGGGACTCTCTGATGAGGAAAAGAATGATTTAGATTCTCTTGATTCTTCAGAGGGTTTGAATGCCTGCGAATCATGTAATGTATAATATCCTAAAATGAGTGTTGAACAGAAAATAAGTGAATATGATATTATTGTGGGATTTGACAAAACACTCATAGTTTCACTTTTCATTTTTGTGTAATCAATATCCATATTTTATCTATATATCTAATTGCCATTTTTTTGCGCCACACATTCACGATTTTTATGATCTTATAATATAAACATTTATGGAAAAAAAATATACATTTGAGCAATTTCAATCAGAAATGAAACATAAAGAATCTTTTTTGAAAAAAATAGATGTGTTTTATCCAAATGATCAATATGTAAGTGAAAACATTCCATCCTATGAAACCGATAAAATCACTATTAAGATGTGTGTTTTTTATATTGAAGATAGCTGCGTGATGCCTTTTGTGAAATATGCTGTCAAAATAGACAATGGTAAAGTTTTGTTTCCCGAATTTTCTTTTGATGTTTCTCAATATGATTCAGAAGAACATTTAGAAAACGTTTTCATTAAATCATGCGATGAACAACTTGTTAATATATTTGTGAATGATGGACAAACAGGAGGCTCAAAGAGCGATGAACAAAGTGGAGGCAAATTAACCGACAAAATACAATCCAGTTTTGGAAAATGCTATCGTGGATTTATTCCTAAAAATGACAGCATCTATGTTTTTTATGACGTCACCGTCTTATTATTGAATGATCATAAATTGAATCCGGATTTTAAATATGCGATCGCGGATGAACTAAATGGTGTCAAAACCATTTTTGGAAATTCGGTACACGGGTCTATCACTAAATTATTTAAACCCACAAAATCATTTCCTCTATCGGCCATTTTAAATCCGTGGTTCATAAAATCCAGCGGATCATATAAATCAATTACCATTCCACTTGTGGGATATTTATGCATGACCAATGATGATGGTGATACTTTTTACACATTGACTCAGGAACAAATTGATGAAAAATATGTGACAAGTGATTGCCTTATTGATCCCAAAGAAGTTGGATTGTATTACTTCTTTTCCACAAAAATATTGAATCCTCAACCGGATGCCACCTACATTCGTCATGCGTTTTTCACCATGAAAATGCGAGACTGGACTAGCACAAAATTTCCTAATAAAAACTCCTACAAATATGAAGACGACGTCAACACAGTCATGTTTAAACTTGATTCAAAAACGATGATTTATGGAGTGAAATCGCCCGATCAGTTTGTGGAATATTAAATTGGGGGAACGTCCATTTTAATCGCTCAAAAATGACTTATATTTTATATAGTAAAATATAATGTCTGACCAGAATACCACAACCAATACTATTAGAGAAAATGTTATGGGTAATATAGCGATAACGCACGCTGAAAGCAATAAAACAGACTCTTCTTTTCTTTCAAAGATATGGGAATTTTTAACAAAATGGTCAGAAACCTTATATTCAGGAATTTTTGAAGATCCATTATTCATGGTTAACAAAGTCATTGGCAAAAAAATGGCATTGTCATTGATTTATTTAGGACTAATATTGTCATTAATGCAAATTTTTAATCCAAACAATAATTACGCAATGTTTTATTTATATGCCATTTGCTTTTGGATTGTCGCATTAATCATATCAGTTTGGATAATTGATCCTTATGATGAAAATAACATTGAATATGCTTTGCGTAATATTATGAGAAAACCCGCCAAACAACACTATTGTGATAAACCACCTGCCACATCAACTGCTAATTCTTAATTTTACACATTGTTGTCTCCTCCACTATTGGGCACATATTTTTCTAAGAATTT
>CAIRMY010000278.1 GCA_903879775.1 uncultured Bacteroidota bacterium | reverse complement strand
TGCAACAATGGTTACGTAACCATTAAATTGAAGGATGGCATTGAAAAGAACATCCGATTAACCCGTATCCACATGGAAGAAGATACAGGAAAAAGCATGCATGATCAAGATTTGAACGATACACTCGTTGATTATAACCGTGCGGGAACGCCTCTGATTGAAGTTGTTACAGAACCTGATGTTAAATCAGGAGATGAAGCTTATGCTTTTGTAACTGAAATTCGCCGATTAGTGCGTTACCTTGAAATTTGCGATGGCAATATGGAAGAAGGTAGCCTTCGTTGTGATGCCAATATTTCAGTCATGCCAAAAGGTTCAACAGTATTTGGAACTAAAGTTGAAGTCAAAAACATGAACTCTATTTCAAATGTTAAACGAGCAATCGATTTTGAAATTCAACGCCAAATTGAACTCATCAATGATGGAGGGTCTGTAATGGGTGAAACTCGTGGATTTAATGGTTTGGCTGGAACCACATTTTCAATGAGAAAAAAGGAAGCAATCAACGATTATCGTTACTTCCCAGAACCAGATTTGCCACCTACCATAATTACCCAAGAGTACATTGATGAAGTAAAGTCTAAAATGCCAGAACTTCCAAGGGCTTTGTTCAAACGCTTCACAACTGAATACGGTTTATCCGAATATGATGCTTCCGTTTTAATCGACGATAAATTAAGCGCTTTTTTCTTCGAAAACGTTTGTAAACTAACCAATAACTATAAAGCTGTATCAAATTGGATCACAGTGGCTATAAGAGGCTATTTGAATGAAAATGCAATGAGTATCGATGAATTCAAACTCACACCAGCTCAAATTGCAGAAATCATTGATTTAATCGACAAAGGTGCCATCAATCATACCATTGCGAGTCAAAAATTATTCCCAGCTCTTTTAGAGTCCCCTGAAATGTCGCCAAGTGATTTGGTTGCGGAGTTAAACCTATCTATCAATTCCGATACTTCGTTTATTGAGGAAATCATTGATGAAGTTCTCAATTTGTATCCCGAAAAAGTTGAAGAATACAGGTCTGGCAAAAAGGGCTTATTGGGTATGTTTGTCGGAGAGGTTATGAAACGTTCAAAAGGCAAAGCAGATCCAAAAATCACCAATCAATTAATATCTTTGAAACTAGACCAATGATTCCTGGATTTTTAGAAAAAATTCATCAACATTTATTCTCAAATATTCAAGATAAAACATTATCTATCATTGAAAATGAGCAAACTACTTACGAAGAATTTGCAACGCTAGTTCTCACTAAATATTCGAATTTTAAAGATATTTCCGATGTGCGAATTGGAATCTACATAGACAATCATATTGATGTTTATGCAGCAATTATAGCTTGCTGGTTATGCGGTAAATCATATGTGCCTATAAAATCTAAATGGCCAATTCAACGGATCAATCAGATTTGTAAAATTTCTAACCTCAATTATATTTACACCAGGAAATACATTGATCAAGAAATTGACAATATTCATTATCTTTCACCTAAAAATCCAGTTGCATCATCATTTGCTTTCCCTCCAAACTTATTGGAAATTCAATTTAATGAGGCATATGTTTTATTCACCTCAGGAACAACAGGCGAGCCCAAGGGTGTATCAATCTCTTTTGAAAATATAGATTCGTTTTTTGATGGATTTGAACTTTTAAATTATCAAATCACAGAAGATGACCGATTTTTACAAATGTTTGATTTAACTTTTGATTTATCTATTTGTAGCTTTATGATTCCAATGGCTTACGGAGCTTCATTTTATACATTAAATGAGCAACTCGTAAAACCTTTGGCCTTATACGATGCCTTAGAAACCCACAAAATTACATTTGCGCTCATGATTCCTTCTTCAATTCATTTATTAGAAAAATATTTGGATGAAATTGAATTGCCAAATCTTAGAGTGACACAATTCTGCGGAGAAGCATTGACTTTCAATCAAATCCAAAAATGGAAATCTTGTGTTCCTCATTGTCAAATAGACAATGTTTATGGACCCACCGAGGCTACAATATATTGTACCAGATATATTGCACATCCTAATGTAAATTTATTGCATCAAAATGGCATTGTTTGCATTGGGCAACCCCTTTCAAAATCAACTATTTGTCTGAATGATGAGGATGAGATTTTTATTGGGGGACATCAAGTTACAAAAGGATATTTGAATGATGCATTAAATACACAAGCATTTACAAATATTGTTGGGGATAGATATTACAAATCTGGCGATATTGGAAAATCAATTGACAATCATTATTATTGCCTTGGAAGAAAGGACCAACAAATCAAAGTCCAAGGATATCGTATTGAATTGACGGAAATTGAAAATGCCTTTGCTCAATTATTCCCAAATCAAATTTCAGTGGCCGTTTCTAAACAAAATGAGAAGAATTATACCGAAATTATACTTTTCACATTGGTCAATTCGGAACTCACTGAAAATATCATTTTAATGCAACTCGAAAAAGTATTGCCAGAGTATATGTTGCCTAGAAAGGTTGTTTTTATTGAAGAATTCAATTACAACATCAATGGCAAACTCGATCGTAATTATTTAAAACAATGGACGAATTAATCTTTAAAAAAGCAACAAAAAACGATTTATCGTTTGTCATTGATTGCATTGTTGGTGCAGAATATTCAGGATCGCAAATTTTAAGTTATTGCGTATTGTTCGACATTAACGAGAATCAATTCAGAGAACTTTTAGCTCAAATTATAGACGAAGAAATTGAGGGACAACCATGGAACTTAGAACATTGGTTTATTGGTTCTTTGAATGAAGTTCAGGTTTGTGGAGGTTGTTGCTGGATTGAAGCCCAAAATGGTATTGGATCAGATATGCTCAAATCTCAAATCCTTCAATATTTTTTACCAGATAAATTGAAACTTAAAATGGAAGAGTTAAAATTAATTTCAGAAATAACCATTCCTAGAATTCCAGATTCAATTGAAGTTGAGTATTTTTTTACGCATCCGGAATATCGAAACCGTGGATTAATTACCTCAATGATTTATTTTATCGATGAAACTTTTCCAAACAGAAATAAAGAAATTATAATGGTTGGAAATAATGTTAGGGCAATGGAATTATATAAAAGGCATGGCTACGATGTTAGGGAAACTAAAACTTCAACTCAAAAAAATATATTAACTTTGTTGCCTAGCGACACAAAAGTTGCTCTCTTGAAAAAAATATGACCCTAGATTCAATTAAATTAGATTTACAGCCCATTTTTGCGACCGTGTTTTCTAACCCAAATATAACCATTACAGAAAATATGAATGCCGAAAATGTAGATAAATGGGATTCTGTAACCCATCTGACCATGATTCTAGAAGTTGAATCGTTTTACACTATAAAATTCAAATTGAAAGAACTTACTTCAATGAAAAATGTAGGCGATATGATTCAAATTATATCAGATAGAAATTTAGGTGCATAAAATTTAATGACTCTTTGAAGTGAAATATTTTCACAGCTTTATTTTATTATTCTTTTATTCATCGTTGGCTTATGGACAATCAATCAATTGGCCAAATTCACATTATGAAACATTTCCTTGGATAGATTCTACTGTAAATTCAATTCAAATAGGAAATAAAGTCCTTCTTAAAACTTTTCTAAATAAACTTCAAAACACCAACAAGAAGAAAGTTAATATTTTACATGTTGGTGACTTTCATGTTCAACAGAATATTCAAACACAACAATCTCGATCATTATTTCAAAATACATTTGGAAATGGTGGCTATGGAACATTTTTTCCATACTCCACTGCCAGAATTGTCGATATTTATGGTTACAAATCATTCCATTTTGGAAAATGGATTTATGCTAAACCTGTAGAAACCGAACCCATTTTACCTATTGGAATCCATACCTTGTCGGCAAAAACATTTGATCCTTCAGCACAACTAAAAATCTTATTTAATAAAGGTTCCATTAAATCAAATTGTAAACGATTACATATTTATTGTAAACGTGTACCTCAATCGTTTGATCTAAAAATCACTTCTAAAAACGACAGCAGTAAAATAGATGTTTTCTCCAATGGCAAAGATTCATTGAGCACTGAAATAGTCATTGATTTGAAGTCTGTAGAATCGTCTATGACCATAGAGTTTATTCAAAAAAATCTGGATCAACGCTCTTTTGAATTGTATGGCTTTAATCTAGAATCAATAGAAGATCAGGGAATTGTATACCATAATGTTGGTAGTATTGGATTGGGCTATAGCCATTTGAGGCAATTGCCTCTGATGAAAAATGATTTATTATCTCTAAAGCCAGATATGATTGTTTTAGATTTAGGAACTCACGACTTTTTCACTAAACATTTTGATAAGTTTGAACTTAAAAGAACAATTGTTAGATACATTGATTTTTTAAAGGGGTTGCCATTTAAACCTTTAATTGTACTTATTTCACCTCAAGATCAATTCAAAGGGGGTATCAGCCATTTAGATTATTCTAAGTTTTCATTATTGTTAATGGACATCGCGAGAACTGAAAAAGTGGCTTATTACGACTGGTATAGGGCTTCTGGAGGACATGAATCAATGAAACAATGGATTTCATTAGGATTGGCTGAAAACAACGGTTTTCGCTTAACTGAAACAGGTTATCAATTAAAAGGATCAATGTTCTTTCAAGCT
>CAIRMY010000277.1 GCA_903879775.1 uncultured Bacteroidota bacterium | reverse complement strand
TTCAATTGGCTTGTAGAAAATTCTGGAATTTCATTGGCTCAAATTCAAGAAACTTTTGAAGCTATAAAACACAAGAAGAAAATTATTGCTTGTTGGGCGATGGGATTAACGCAACATAAAAATGCTGTTGATACCATTAAAGAAGTTGTAAATCTATTGATTGCCAAAGGTAGTATAGGAAAAAAAGGCGCTGGCACTTGCCCTGTTCGAGGACATTCAAACGTTCAAGGCGATAGAACGATGGGTATTTATGAGAAACCTTCGAAGGTGTTCTTAAACAATATAGAAAAGTCGTTTGGGTTTATTCCTCCCCAAGAACATGGATACGATGTGGTAGACTGTATCAATGCAATGCATCAAATGAAAGCCAAAGTTTTCATTGCCATGGGTGGCAATTTCTTGTCGGCTACCCCAGATACACTTTACACTGGTGAAGCATTGAATCGTTGTGATTTAACGGTTCAAGTTTCAACAAAACTCAATAGAAGCCATTTAATTACAGGTAAAGAAGCAATTATTCTTCCGTGCTTGGGTCGTTCTGACGAGGATAGCTTGAACGGTCAATTACAATTTATTACCTGCGAAAATTCTATGGGTGTCATTCAAATGTCGAAGGGTATGTTAAAGCCAATATCTGGAAATTTATTAAGTGAACCTATCATTGTTTGCAAATTGGCAAAAGCAGTTTTGGGTGAGAAATCAGTTGTGAAATGGGATTGGTACATGGAACATTACGACAATATCCGTTGGGATATTGAAAGAACCATTCCAGGATTTGATCATTATAACGACAGATCTCGATTGCCAGGTGGATTCTATTTGCCAAATTCAGCCAGAGAAGGGGAGTTTAAAACGGTTACCGGTAAAGCCAATTTTAATGTCGCAAACTTTGAACCAACTCAATATAAATCAGACGAATTGATGATGATGACCATCCGTAGCCATGATCAATTCAATACCACAATTTATGGCTTAGATGACCGATATAGAGGTGTCCACAATGAAAGAAGGGTCATTTTTATGAATGCCAACGATATCCAAAAGTTTGGATATAAAGCAGGCGATAAAGTTGATTTATATAATTTCCACGGTGGTAAAGAAAGGGTAGCTCGCAATTTCATTATCATTGAATTTAGCATTCCTGAGGGATGTACTGCCACCTATTTCCCGGAAACAAATGTGCTCGTTCCAATTGATTCAGTTGCAGACAAGAGCAATACCCCAACCTCAAAAATGGTGTTAATTAAACTGAAGCAACACCAAACAATGGAAGCTAGTTTGACGTAAATAATTATTGATTTTCCTTAAAAATTTAGGAGTCTTTTGCATTTTATCGTAATTTTCAATACAATAAAAACGATAGTTTTGCAACCATAGAAGTATTTTGCGTCTAGTCTTTTAGATTGTTATCTTATGAGAAAATTTCTTTTAATTTTCATATTCATTTTTTTGACTTTGAGCAAATCTTTTGCCCAAGTAAAATTTGAATTAATTGCCACTGCTAAAAAAGATACTGTTTATTATTCCCTTAAATACCATGGTCCTTCGCAGTTTAATGGTGTTTCAGTAACTTGTAATTGGTTGACCATGAGGCAAGATGTTTACTTTTTCTCTCCTTATCCTTTTGGAGGATTAAATTATGTACGTTCTGCTGGAATTTTCCCCGGAAATAAATATAAATTCAAGCACAAGGTAAGTGCAGGGTATGATTTTGATGTCTTTTTAGACTCAGGACAACAAGCCGATTTTGCGTATTGTGAAAATTTTGGCACCATTCCAGATACAATTCTTTGTGCAAATCTTGAAGTTTATGGTAGCATAAACGATAAAGATGTTAAGTATTCGGTTTACCCTTCTGGCCAAAATGATTGTCCTTTCGAAAGAGTTTATTGCCAAGCTGGTCTAACCATTATGGGAGTATCTTTAGGAAGTTTTGTGAACCAAACCATGCATAAATCAGCCGAATGCGACTTAAAAGTGGTGGCCGTTGTATTCAACCAATACACCTTAAAACCGGTTTCTTTAGGTGCCTTTTTGCCAAATTGCCCCGACGGCAGAAAATGGAAGTCTTTTGGTTATCCAACCGACGATCAAGTATTTTTCGATTTCAATTTAAAAACGGATTCTGGCCAGCAATATTTTTCAGATTTTGTGGATGCTGTTGAAACGGGTGATCATGTTTTTTTGGCAACGGCAAAGAGAATTCAGTTTGTTAAAAAAACCAATGTCTTTAAGAATGCTTTGGCCAAATTAGGCATGGATTTGAATGCTTATAATATGATTGGTCCTGTGGATGATTTAATGGCAGCATATGGTCGTAAAGGATTAAAAAGTGGTAAAATGAAGTTCTTTTCTGGGTGGCAGAATGTATATAAGCAATATGAAATATTTATGGTGCCCGGTCAAGCTTTAGATACTTCATTCGATTTTGCCCCTTGTTACGAGGTTTTGACAAAAAAGATACTTGAACAACAACCGAAAAAGAGTGGTGTAAATCGGATTCAACTGCGTGCTCAGGTTAAGGTTTTTCCAAACCCTACTCAAAATAATTGGTCTGTTTTATCAAATATGAATTGCAATTTCACGGTGTTTAATGCTCAGATGCAAGTTGTGAAGCAATTTGGTGTATTGGCAGGTGAAACATTTGAATTAAATGCAACTGATTTGCCAAGTGGCATCTATTTTTTAAAGAATGATATCGGTAGTACGTTGAAAATAGTGAAATCTTCAAATTGAGGGTTTCTTCATGGTTAAATTTTAATATTTTTTGCGTTAATTTGATGGAATTTTTCTAAAGAAAATTGAATTCATTAAGGTAAAGACGAAGAATATTAAGAATGAATAATTCTCCAAAAAAGCCATCTCGATGGCTCATTGTGTGGGCTGGTTTAAGTATTTTATTGCCAATGATGGCAATCTATATATATAGTTGTAGTGAAAACGCCATCAAAATTGGCGAAATTGAAATTAAACAAATTTCAGGAAATCAAGATGTTGATTTATTCATTGCTGAAATTGATAAAACGAAGCAAAATCCTAAAAAACAGTTACCTAAAGTTATCTTAGATTCTAGTGGTCAATTTATTGACGCTTCATTAATTAACGATACAACCAAACATCGGATTTTGTTGATTGGTGATTCAGAAATTGGTGGACTTAGATATTCTATCAACGATTATTGTAGGGAAAACGGACATAAAATTGTGCTCGCTGTTGAATGGTATTCTGCAACTACTTTTAACTTCGGTAGATCTGATACCATTGATAAAATTATTGCTAAGTATAAGCCTAGTTACATATTTATGGCTTTTGGTCTGAATGAACTGTACGCTCGAGATTTAAAGGCAAGAAAAATTGCAGCAAATAAATTGGCAGAAAAGTTAAAAGGGATTCCTTATGCATGGATTGGTCCCGCTAACTGGGATGAAGATTTTGGCATCAACAAAGTCTTTGAATCTTCTGCTGAGTCTGGAACTTATTTTATGTCCAAGAATTTAACTTTATCTCGTTCAAAAGATGGTAGACATCCAGATAATAAAGGATATAGAGCCTGGATGGACAGTATAGCAACTTGGGTTCAAACTTCAGCAAAATATAAACTTAAAATGAAGGTGCCAAAAAAGCGCGCAAGGCCTTACCTCTCTCCAGTAATCATCATTAATGCAGCTAAATACCGTGGATACTAAGTGGGTGAATCAAATTTTTGCTCCTTTGAGGGATCCAAAATTGCTCGAAAATATGTTTGGTTATTCAACGAAAGAACCTTGGTTTTTTACTGAGTTTACTTTTCTTGCTGTCTTTGGAATTTTCTTGGTGATTTACGCAACTCTGGTACAAAAAAACACATGGCGTAAAATCTATATCATTTCATTTTCACTGTTCTTTTACTATAAGTCAAGCGGTCCTTTTCTCGGTTTGTTTGCCCTAATGATTGTATCAGATTATCTGTTTGCACTTGCAATTGAAAACAATCAAGGGATCAAGAAGAAAATACTCTTATGGTTGTCTTTGTCTTATAGTTTGAGTTTTTTACTCTATTTCAAATATGCAAATTTCTTTATACTTAACATCAATTCCCTTTTTCATACTCATTTTAATGACCAAAATTTATTTCTGCCTATTGGTATTTCTTTTTACACTTTTCAATCGATTAGTTACCTTGTAGATGTTTATCGTAACGAAATTAAAGCAACAAGAAATGTGAGCGATTATGCTTTCTACATGACGTTTTTCCCGCATTTAGTGGCTGGCCCAATTGTGCGAGCAAAAGACTTTTTACCGCAAATTTTCACACCTCAAATTATAAATGCTGCCCTTTATAAAGAAAGTCTTTTCAGAATATTGATAGGTTTACTTAAGAAACTTTTTGTTGCCGATTATATAGGAAAATATGTTGATATTGTTCATGAAGCACCAGCGAATTTTTCAGGTGCCGAAAATTTATTGGCCATGTATGGATATAGTTTTCAAATTTATTTTGATTTCTCTGGTTATTCCGATATTGCTATAGGCATTGCTTTAATTTTGGGTTACCGTTTGAAGGAAAATTTTGAGAATCCATATTCGTCTTCCAATATCACAGTCTTTTGGCGTAAATGGCATATCTCATTGAGTAGTTGGTTAAGAGATTATATTTACATTCCTTTGGGTGGAAATAGAAAGGGCGTTTTCAATACTTATTTGTTTTTAATGATTACCATGCTCATCGGTGGTTTTTGGCATGGTGCCGATTGGAGATTTATTTTCTGGGGTTTTGCGCATGGGTTAGCTTTGGCATTTCATAAAGCTTGGAGTCAATTTTTTCCAAGTAAAAGCAATACGAGATTCAGTCAGATTTGGGGCGTAATTTTAACCTTCCATTTTGTAGCGTTTTGTTGGATATTTTTTAGGGCAATTTCATTTCAATCGGCATTTACGAGCATCACGCAAATTTGTACAAATTTTAATTGGACTGATTTTGGCGGCTTTTGGATATCGCGTTCTGAAACAGGATTTATGCTCATTTTTGCCGCATTCATTGCATTCTTATCTCCAACTCTTAAGGACAATTTTTATAGAAAAATTCAGACTCTGCCTTCATTTACTTGGATTATCTTGGTGCTTTTTGTTTTGCAAATTATCATCCAATTTAAAGATGATGTGGTTCAACCGTTTATTTATTTTCAATTTTGATGAAATTGATATTTAAATTTCATATTGTTTTTTTTCTATACATTTTACCCCATTTTCTAAAGGCCCAGAAGGTTGATATAAATGATCAAAAATCATTTATATGTTTTTCTTGCAATCAATTACAGGTAAATCCGAAATTGGAAAAAGCATTAAAAAAGTTACATAATGTTCGCGTCAATAATTTAAAATTGGTTCAATTAGATTTTCCCTCTCAGTCTGATAATCTTGTTTCAAGCAATTTTAGCAAAGAAAAAGTAAATCAGCTTGATACCCTTTTCACCATTATGCATATTGGTGATAGCCATATTCAAGGAGACTATTTTACTGGGGAAATCAGAATTCAACTTCAATCGAGATTTGGGAATGCAGGTCGTGGAATTTTGTTTCCTTATGCCCTTGCAAAAAGTTATGGACCCAAAGGTGTTTCTGTAAAACAAAGCAATGCCTGGATTGGCTTAAAAACAATGACTGGCGCTTTAAAAGATCCTCTTGGAGTCACAGGATATGCCGCTTACACACATTTTCCAAACACTTCTTTTAAATTATCACTCACCGAAAAATTTACAGAAGATAATTTATTGGGTAACTTTAGTCTGCCCGAAATGCAAAAAATACGCATTTGGCACTCTACAGATGAATCATCATTTGCATGTAATTTAAATGAAGAATATCAACGTACTGACTCCGCTGTTTCCAATAATGGGAATTCATGGGGAATCAGTACTTTTCAGTCAAATGTCCCTCAAAATAATTTTACTTTAAGTTTGTCTAAAACGAATGAAACCCAAAATCAATTTGGGTTTTATGGGTTTGAAATTGTGCCTAAAAATGAACGAGGAGTTGTATACCATCATTGCGGCGTTGTTGGTGCTCAGTTTCCGCATTTAATCAATAAAGCGCAACATACAATTGAGCAAATAGCATATTTAAAGCCCGATATTCTCGTGTTCTCATTTGGTACAAATGAGGCCTATAATGGTAAATTAGATACTTTGGTTTACACGCCAACAATAGCGAAATTTTTGGAGGATATTCATTCGGTTTCTCCCAATACAGCTATCATTCTAACCACCCCTCCAGATACTAGAAGCAGCAATCGAATTCCTCCTCATCAAAAAAATGTCATCAATCAATTTTATAAAATTGCGAAAGATAAAAACTTGGCAGTATATGATTTAAATGCAGCGATGGGGGGATGGGGTTCCTTGTATCATTGGTATAAAAACAAACTGACTATTTCCGATAAATTACATTTTAACACTGCTGGATACGCCCTGCAAGGTCAATTGTTTACACTTTCAATTTTAGAAGCTTACAATCGCGTAAATTCTAAGGATACAATGAATATTTCTGCTTTAAAAAGCCATATAAAAAATACCATTGAAGGATTTGTATTTAAAGGTAAGGATGATCGTTACAATGATTCATCTCTACAAGATTCTACAGTGGCTTTAAACCCAATAATTCCTCAGGAGCAATCAAATCAACAAAGTCACCGACGAAAAAATATTCATATTGTGAAACGAGGTGAAACAGTTTATGCAATTTCAAGGAAATATCACTTATCACCAAATCAAATTTTGAAAGCAAATAAATTGAAAAACTCCAGAGGAATTAAGCCTGGACAAAGGTTAATTATTCCAAGAAATTAATATTCTATGTATTTCATGAAGAACTTCTTTTTTATTCTTTTCCTAATTGCATCTTCGGCAAAAGCCCAGCGAAATGTGATTGTTATTATTGCCGATGATTTGGGAAGTGATTATTGCGGATTTTACGAAAATCATGTTGATACGGCAAAAATGCCAAACGTGAGAAAATTATTATCTCGTGGAGTTAAATTGAACGAAGCCTGGTCTAATCCACTTTGTTCTCCTACTAGAGCCGGCATACTAACGGGTAGGTATTCATTTAGAACTGGCGTTGGAGATGTAATTGCGGGTGCAGGAAGCAAGGAGTTAGATACAAGTGAATTGACCATTCCAAGGTTATTAAAATCATTGAGTTCAAACAAAATTAAAACTGCAAATATTGGTAAATGGCATGTATCAACTCCAAAACCCTCTCAACTGAAATACCCCAACATTATGGGTTACGATCATTATGCTGGCAACTTCTCAGGCACTTTGAATTCATATACCAATTGGTCAAAAATTACCAATGGCGCAACCTCAACTTGCACCAATTATGCAACCACCGAACAAACCAATGATGCCATTGATTGGTTAAAAAGCAATCAGAATAGTCAAACTTTTCTTTGGTTGGCCTTCAATGCGCCACACACTCCGTATCATTTGCCCCCATCTAGCTTACATACAGATGCAAGTTTAACTGGCACTCCTGCAGATATTTCTGCTCGTCCTAAAAGTTATTTTAAAGTCATGGTTGAAGCAATGGATACTGAGATTGGTAGATTAATTGATTCGCTGAAAGTGCTAAATCTTTACGATAACACGGATATCATTTTCATTGGTGATAATGGCGATGATCCTCTTGTAAATCAAGGCACAAACAGTTCTAAAGGAAGTTTGTATCAAGATGGTGTACACGTTCCATTCATTGTTTCTGGTCCTTCAGTTGCTAGCCAGAATAGAAGTAGCGACGCATTGGTGAATACTGTCGATATTTTTGCCACTGTTTTAGAATTATTTGGCTATTCCAATTGGCAAAACAATGTCCCTGCGAATAAACCAGTTGATTCTAAAAGTGTACTGCCTATTTTAAAGAATGAAATTTCAACGGTTCGAGACTGGGCTTTTACCGAAATTTTTAAAGTATCAGCCGCTTCTGGTGATGGAAAAACCATGCACAATAAAACGCACAAACTGATTGATTTTGATAATGGAACTCAAAAATTTTATAATCTTCAAAAGGATCCTCAAGAAAAATCAGATCTCATTCCCAATAAATTAAGCGAAGAGGATGGCGCAAATTATGCCTATTTGTGTCAGGAAATGACTAAGCTCGTTGGCGTTTCGCGATTTTGTGACGACAATGTTGGTACCCAGCAATTGTCCCTCCAAAATGAAATTTACCCCAATCCCTTTACCGACTTTCTTCATGTACCTAACGTATTTTGCAATCAAAAATTCATGTTTTTCAATGCTTTAGGGCAAATTGTTTTTGAAGGACAAAATCTGGCTGATTCCAATTTAACAAGTTTACCATCAGGTATTTATCATTTGGTATTTGCGGAAATCCCTAAAATAAATTTAGTTTTTTGCAAAAAATAATCAATAATTTAGATGAAAGAGAAGCCAGCGAATTCTCTTCTTAACATTTGCCTAAGACTTTAAATGTTCCTTGAGATTATATCTAAGGCAGTATAACGTTTACAGGTCCTAACAAAACATAGTATATGCATTGCGTTGGCAGGCGGATACAGGTCTATGGTTTTTTTATTGAATATGAAATTAAAAAATAGTGCCGGTTCCATAAAGAATGCCAATTGAGTTGACACCAAAGGCATAACTTCCCCCAAAATACATTACAAAATCGCTCCCTTTTTTAACCATGAGTCTTCCGGCAATTAGGGGAGCAATGAATAATTTTTTATTACTGTCAAATCCAGCACTCACAAGAGGTCCAGCCTCAAATTCTAATTTTGTATCTCCATAGAGGGTAACTTGGAAAGGTCTGTATTGAAAACCGGTACCTAGGGTAATAGATGCTTTTTCATTCACCAATGATTGTTTACTATTACCATTTGAATCAGTAACAGTAACAATAAATTGTTTTGATTCGGTAGGAATATTTAAAAAAACTGGAATTCTAGTTTTCATTTGAGGTCTAAACTCAGCAAAAAATAGCATTGTATTCGTGGGAATGGTCAATTTCGCAGCATCTTGAATTTTTTGGATGTCTGAGTTAGAAATAAACAACATTGTAGATCCAAAACTGAGTTCAAAGAGTTGTTTTCTCGGTTTAGAAGTATCGGTTGTGGTGGTTTGAGCATTTGCATTTAATGAAAAAAGCA
>CAIRMY010000276.1 GCA_903879775.1 uncultured Bacteroidota bacterium | reverse complement strand
CATTATAGATGAAATTAAACCTTCAGGCCGAGTATATCAGAGAAATATGCCAAATCAACAAACACTTAGGATTAAAAGTAGGATTCATCATTTATTTAAATGGTAACTCAGTAAAAAACGAAAACTCGCTATACTGGAAAAAACGCTGAAATTGACCCCCTTCCGTCGGAACCACTCACCTCTAAAAATTCCCAATGTTAACATTGTTTAACGCCTAATTCAGCATCTTTAATTTGCCTCCACAGAGTGGGGCAATTTCAGTCCGCCGATGAGGGATCAATTTGTCCGATTATTCCACTGATATTTCATGACTGGGAATATGGTTGACGATGTTCTACGTTAGTGGATTATTTCAACACGATAATTTTCTGGGTGTTGATGCTATTTGCAAGCTGTGCTCTTACCAAATAATTGCCGGCGGGAAGGTTTTCTAAGTTCAAAACAGTTTTTGCGGCATTGGACGATTGCTCGTATACTATTTGACCTTGCATCGTCATTACAACAATTGATTGGATGGGTTGTGACGCATCAACATGCAATAAGCCTTGACTTAAAGGGTTTGGATAACACTTCGACTTCAGGGTTTCAAACCCCGTCGTATTGGCGCCAGGCAAACAAATTTTTACAATCCATAGATTTTGCTTGTATAGTGGGGTGTTTAAAATCATCCCGTTGGTGGACGTAACTGTTTTACCGGGATACGTGTATAGATTGAAAGTCGCTGATTTATTGGAATAATCAGTAAAAAAGCACCTGTAATTGATTGTATTTTGGGAACGAAGGTATTGTATCGAATCGCCGATCACAGAGAAGAAAACATTCAAGTGCGTGGGGTCTGGATTGCTTTGTGGAGTATACGTTTTTCCATTAAAATCAAAAGTACTGTCCGAGTTGGCTACGAGAATGATTTCGTTATTTGAAGATTTTAGTAAACTCATCCCCACATTTGTGTTGTCTGGTTTGTCTATCAATGCGTTGAGTTTGGTGATATTAAAAGCAGTGTCAAAAATTGCCAATGAATTTCGCCCCGCCAAAGGTGCTACTAACTGTTTCATTTTATTGTCGTAAAATTCCTGTCCCAAATTGTAGTGAGGGAAATAAAAACGGTTGTTCGCATAATGAAAATTAGATTGTCCACCCAGACTAGTAACGCCACTCGGACAGCCAAAAGTGTAACTTGATACGATTTGATTGTTTGCTTCTTTGATGATCAAATAATCCCAACCATCGACACCAAGACCGGGATTCGATTTTCGGAGGGTATTGGAATACAACTGGCTGGTTGCAGGAACATTGATAGATTTATAATACTTAAAGAAATAATAAAATCCTTGGGGTGTATTGAGTATGCCTTGACCTAAAATGTTTACGTCGGGTTGGGCCAAAAGCGTTTTTTTCAGGATGTTGAAATTTGCATCTAATTGCAGCGAATAAATGTCACAAATACTGCTGGGTTTGATGGAATCTCCGTTGTTTAAGTACAATTTCTTGTTCACGAAAATAGACATGGTTGCTCCTGTTTTGGTGCAATAAATGTCATTCTCGCCTTCGCGAATACTTTGATAGTTAGGGGTCTCGGCGATTTTAACAAAATGCACATTGCTCAAGTTTGAATCGATGCGAACTATTCCTATGACCGACTTGTCCTTGGCATTCACGCTCAGTGAATTGTTGATTTTGTACATTTTGTCAGAGGTCGTGAGCACAAATACCAAACCACCTGTGCTGGGATCTAAGCGAAGGTTTTGGGCGGGGTTCGGTATGGGTAAAGCCAAATTCATTTGGGCGACGATATTGCCGGTGTTGTCATATTTGATGATCAAACATTTGTATGAGGAGATGTGCTGTTTCTGATCTACGGCAATGGAATCAGTGTACCAAATGCCTTTGTAGGTAAATACTCCGTTGTGAGATAATTCCGGAGTGATGTGAACCAGTTGCCTATCGTAACTGATACTTAGGTTGTATTGTTGGCATTGTCCAAAAACACGAGGATTACCCAAGAAAAATAGTGCGATAACTATGAAATATTTGATTCTATGCATGATTAGATTGTTCATTGTCAACAAATTAAAACAATAATTCCTTTTTTCACAGGGCTAAATGCAAAAAAAAAACACAGAAATTGACATCTCCCTTAAATCAAACATCCGAAGTTAGGGTTTCAGGGGTATTGATCCATAATTTGGACTCTTTGAGGATTTGTGGAACATCGGTATGAGTTATCTTCTGTCTGAAGATGACAATTGTCCTATTTTTGCCTAACACCCCAAGGTATCTTTACCAAAACAAATAAAAAGGATG
>CAIRMY010000275.1 GCA_903879775.1 uncultured Bacteroidota bacterium | reverse complement strand
TCTCAATGAAACATACCATCAACTTTTATTGTCTGTGAAAACAAAATTATTAGGATTGCAAGAAGACAGAATTAGGCCAGGTTTGGATTTTAAAATCATTTTATCTTGGAATGGATTGATGCTGAAAGCACTTTCTGACGCTGCTTTTTACTTGCAAAATGAGCATTTCAAGACGTTAGCCATTGAACTGGAAAGATTTATTTGGAAAGATTTTTACAATCCTGAAAACAATGAACTTTTCCGAATTTCATCGAAGGATTCAATTTATGGAACAGGATTTTTGGAAGATTACGCTTGTTTAATTGAAGGGCAGTTGCATTTATTTCAATGTACAAACAATGAATTATATATAGAGCGCGCCAATATTTTAGCCAATAAAGCCATTGAATTGTTTTTTGATGAACAATATGGCCAATTATACTTTGCTCCCAATAATGGGGAGCAACTTATCATAAGAAAGTCGGATTCAATGGATGATGTGATACCAAGTGCAAATAGCATTTTTGCAAATTGTTTGTTCGACTTATCCATTCATACTGGGAATTTAAAATTTAAAGAAATATCATTGAATTTACTCAGTCAGATGGTCCCTCAATTGACAAAATTCCCTGGGTGGTATAACAATTGGACAAGACTTTACATGCAAGCAACGTGTGGACAAAGCACAGTGGCATTGTCAAACCAAAACAATGTGGCAGATGTTCTAAAAATCAAATCGCACCTACCCTCTTGGATACATGTAAATTCCATAAATGAAAATTCAGCCGTTCATTGGCTAAATCACAAAATTGAGTCACAGCCACAAATTTTTGTATGCACCGGGAATCAATGTTTCGAACCGGTGAATTCTGTTGATCAAGCCATTGAAATCCTCGATGATATATTCCATTCAGAATAACAACCCGAGAAAGTTAAACCATAAAAAAAGAGGCTATTGAAAAATAGCCTCTTTTTTTTTAATTTTATAGAGAATGACTAAAGTGATTTCACTTCATTCACCAATTTCTGTAAGCTATCTTTCGCATCGCCGAAAAGCATTCCGCACTTCGGATCGAAGAACAATGCATTTTCGATACCCGCATAACCAGATTTCATAGAACGCTTAAGTACAACGATTTGTTTTGCTTGATCAACGTCTAGAATTGGCATTCCGTAAATTGGCGATGTTGGATCAGTTTTAGCGGCAGGATTCACAACGTCGTTTGCACCAACCACCAAAACCACGTCGGTTGTAGGGAATTCTGAGTTGATGTGTTCCATTTCGATTAATTTATCGTATTCTACGTTACTTTCAGCCAATAATACGTTCATATGACCAGGCATACGACCGGCAACAGGGTGAATTGCATATTTAACATCAATACCTTCTTCCGCCAAAATTGTTTCCAACTCATGGCAAACGTGCTGGGCTTGAGCAACAGCCAAACCATAACCAGGTACGATAATTACTTTGGAAGCATACTTCATCATGATTGCAACATCGGTAGCTTGAACTTCTCTAGCAGAACCAGAAACAGCGGCGCCGCTTCCAGAACTGTTTGAGCCAGCCATTCCGATTAGAACGTTCATCAATGAACGATTCATTGCTTTACACATTACCACTGTTAAAATGGTACCAGCTGAACCTACCAATACACCACCCATTAACATGACGTTGTTGCTATACAAGAAACCACCACATGCTGCGGCAACTCCTGTAAATGAGTTCAACAATGAAATGACAACAGGCATGTCGGCTCCACCAATTGGAAATACGAACAATAATCCGTATATTATGGCTACACCCATGGTGATATAAAACCACATTGAACCTCCATCGGCAATGTGAGTGAAATTAAAATATGCAGCAACAATAATTACCAATAAAATGAACGCGTTGATGTATTGTTGACCGGCAAAACGAAAATCTCCAATTTTACCGTTCAATTTACCCCAAGCGATGATACTTCCCACAAAAGAAATGGTACCAATAATTAAACCAGCGATGATTGGAATATAATGACCTAAAGGCATTTCAATTTCAGGATGGTGAGCAATTTCTTGCCATTCAATGATAGAAATTAAAGCAGCGGCTAGACCACCCATACCGTTAAAAATAGAGACCATTTCAGGCATAGCTGTCATTTGAACACGCTTTGCCATCAGTGTACCAACAACGGTACCAAGTAAAATAGCCGAAATGATATAACCAAAATTCGGAATCACCGCAAACCCAGTTTTATCTAGGAATAAAGTTCCAAAAACAGCCAATCCCATACCAAATGCAGCAACCAAATTGCCTTTGCGGGCAGAATCAGGTTGACCCATTAATTTAAGTCCTATGATAAATCCAAACGAACCTATCAAATAACAAATTTCCATTAAGTGTTGCATTATGATTTGCCTCCCTTTGGTTTTTTCTTAAACATTTCCAACATACGGTCGGTAACTACAAATCCACCAATCACGTTTAGCGTTCCTACAAATACACCAATAAATCCAACAACAATAGAAAAATAATCGTTTGGTTCAGATTTACCAAGAACTATGATTGCACCAATTAAAACCACTCCATGAATGGCATTTGCACCACTCATTAGAGGGGTATGAAGTACACTTGGTACGTGAGAAATTAATTCAATTCCAACAAATACCATCAAACCAATGAGGTATATATAGGTAATATTTGATCCTATAAATTCAAAAATCGTTTCCATTTTTTATTAAGCAGTGTGTAAAGTTTTACCTTGGTGAGAAATTAAACAACCTTGAACAATTTCATCGTTCATATCGAAAGTCATTTCGCCTTTAGGTCCCATTAATTTTAGAAGTTCCCAAATATTTCTTGCGAAAAGTTCACTTGCATTTGCAGAAAGTGCAGATGGTAAGTTCACCGAACCAACCAATTTCACGCCGTTAACATGAATAATTTCACCCATTTTTGTTTGGGTACAGTTTCCACCTTGTTCAGCGGCCATATCAATTAGCACAGCGCCTGTTTTCATCAAGGCCAACTGTTCATCATCAATCAATATTGGAGCTTTCCTGCCGGGTACCAAGGCAGTTGTGATGACTAAATCGGCTTGCGCCAAAGATTTATTTACGGCTTCACGTTGTGCTTTGCGGTATTCTTCAGAGGCTTCTTTTGCATAACCGCCTTCAGATCCAACTTCAACACCTTTTACTTCTATGAATTTACCCCCTAAACTTTGAACTTGTTCTTTTGTTTCTGGGCGAACGTCTGTAGCTTCAACCACAGCTCCTAAACGTTTGGCAGTTGCAATGGCTTGTAAACCAGCAACTCCTACCCCAAAAATTAAAACTTTTGAAGGTGTAACAGTTCCAGCAGCCGTCATTAACATGGGGAAAATCTTATCTAAATGATAAGCCCCTTCGATCACAGCTCTGTAACCCGCCAAATTGGCTTGAGAACTCAAGATATCCATACTCTGTGCTCTCGAAATACGAGGAATTGCATCCAAAGACACCGCAGAAATATTCTTTTTTGAGAATGCTTCAATTACTTCTGGGTTGGTTCTGAAATACAAAGAAGAAATCCATGTTTTCCCATCAGGAATTGATTGAATTTGTTCTATTTTAGGGACATTTATTTGAACGAAAATATCCGCATTTAAAATTTCAGAAGACGACTTTAAAACCGCCCCAGCTTGTTCATACATTTCGTTTGTGAAGTGGGCGCTGATACCAGCATCTTTCTCTACCCAAACTTCGAAACCCATTTTTTGAAGACTTGCGCAAACTTGGGGGCTCAATGCCACCCTATTTTCACCCTGTCTTGTTTCTTTAAATACAGCAATTTTCACTTAGCTCTAATCATTAATTGATTTGATGCGAATATAATTGAAAACCACCGACTTTACAACGCAAATCGATAATTTTGAAACAACATAAAGATGAAGATCTTGTTTTTGTTAATCTTGTTTGATGAACTGAATCACCCCAGATTCTACTTTTAAGTAATAAATACCTGATGATAAATCTCTTACGTCAATTTTACCATCTTCAACAAACCCAATTTTGACAACTTGTCCTTGGCTGTTGAAAATAGTTGCGTTTTTAGCTGATGTTTGTCCTTCTAAAATGATAAAATCTTTGGTCGGATTGGGATAGAAATTCACAACTTTATGAATTTCCTGGCTATTTAATCCCCACCCAATAAAAATCAAATCATTATATGTTGTGTCATCCGAAAGGATACCAGCACTCGCTTTTAAATTAACCGTATATAATCCGCCACCAAGTTGAAAAACCACACGAACATCTCTAGAAGTTGCGCTGGTTCCACTTACAAATTTCACACCCATACTCGGCGTAAATGTCCATGTATTGGTAATTGAAAAAGGCTTAGTTGTATTGGTGAATGTAAAAGTATCAACAACCACTGTTCCAGTATCTTTATCAACAGAAAAATCTGCAACCATCCCATTTGAGTTTGTATTCGCTAAATATTTGTCTCTATAATTGATAATTGTAGGTGTAAACGTACCGTTTGCAGAAAGCGTTCCAATGATTTCAAGCACAGGAATTTTCTCAGAAGTAGCCAACCATTTATACGACACTGTTTTACGAGGGATTGGTGTTTTACTAAACTGCGTTGCCAATGTATCTACTTCATCTACAATTGTAAATACTCTGATTGCGTCGTTATACGTTTTATAAGGCGTTTTAATGCTACCCCAAGCATCTACAACATTGGTTCTTTTTCCTGCTTGAATGAAGGTAAACAACGTTTGACCAGGTATTGAAAAGACAAACCTAAATTTAGAAACATCACTGTCGTTGTATTGAAGTGGAAACTGATAAATTTCATCCTCATCAGAGTACATTGAAGCCAATGGAATTCCTGAAATTGTATATCCTAATCCTTCAGCTTTAAAAACCGTTGTTGATTTCGAATAAAAAGAATAAATATTTTTAAACAAGAATGGACCTCCACCTAAGCTATCGGCAGTTTTTTGACCAATTTGACCGAAGAAGTAAAAAGCGTAAGGAGTTTTATTTGCGCTTTTGTATTCATTTAATGCTTGTCCTGTTGAAGTTAAAGTTGAAAAATCCCAAGTTTGATTCCCCCCCTTGGTTTTCCAAGAAGTTCCTATTCCTGCAGGAGAAGCCGTTGAATAACGAATGGTATCGTTTGCTGCTGGCATCGATGCAGATGTTATTGTAATTTGAGCGGTTAGTCCATGAAAAGAGACTACCAAAATTGCTAAAATGAAACATTGAATTTTTCGCATATAACAAATATAGTAAAAAAATCTTCTAATATTATTTTTCTATAAACTAAAAATTACCGATTTTTGCAGATAATATGGAAAATAGATGGAGCGCAAAACCCTTACCAAATCTCGAAATTGTTGCCCGTCTATCGCAAGAAATCAATGTTTCTCAACATATTGCATCCATCTTGGTTCAGCGTGAAATAGATACTTTTGAAAAAGCAAAACAATTTTTCAGGCCCAGTTTAGCAGATTTACACGATCCATTCTTGATGAAAGACATGGATATTGCCTACTCTCGAATTAAAATAGCCCTCCAAAACCAAGAAAAAATGATGGTTTATGGCGACTATGATGTAGATGGCACCACAGCCGTGAGTATTGTTTATTCGTATTTTAAAACACTCAATCAAAATATTGAATACTATATTCCAGACCGCTACAAGGAAGGTTATGGAATTAGCAGAATTGGTATCGATTTTGCTGCAGAAAATAACATTTCCCTCATTATAGCACTAGACTGCGGAATTCGCTCCAATGAACTCATTGATTATGCAAATTCTAAAGGCATCGATTTTATCATTTGCGACCATCACCTTCCTGGTGAAACCCTTCCAAAAGCCAAAGCAATATTAAATCCTAAAAGATTTGATTGCACCTACCCTTATAAAGAACTTTCAGGAGCTGGAATTGGGTTTAAACTCATTCAAGCATATTCTAAAAAAGAAGGATTTTCAGAAGAAAAAATCTTAGAATATATCGACTTAGTTGCTGTAAGTATCGCATCCGACTTAGTCGATATGCGTGGAGAAAATAGAATTCTTGCCTATTTTGGTTTGAAAAAATTGAATGAAAATCCATCAATTGGACTTCAATCATTACTCGATGGAACCGTTGCTAAGAGCAAATATTCGATTCAAGATATTATTTTTGGAATTGGACCTAAAATCAATGCCGCTGGCAGAATTGCTGATGCAAAATCCGCTGTTAAAGTTTTAATTGAACAAGATTATTCAACAGCCCGACAATTGTCTCGTATCTTAAATGATAGAAACGATGAGCGCAAAGAACTTGATACCGATATTACAAAAGAAGCCATTAACATGGTAGAAAATACCAATGGTTTACTCGATCGCAATAGCATTGTGCTCAGAGGTGAAGATTGGCACAAAGGTGTTGTTGGAATTGTGGCTAGCAGAATGGTTGAGCAATTCTATAAACCTACCATCATATTTTCATTAAATGATGGAATTTATACAGGTTCGGCAAGGAGTGTTAAAAACTTCGATATCCATGAGGCCATTCAATCATGTTCTCAATATGTAGATCAGTTTGGAGGACATAAATATGCCGCAGGGTTAAGCGTAAAACTTGAAAATTTTGAAGCATTTGCAGAAGCATTTGAAAATGTTGTGGCAAATACCATTACCGAAAGCTCTTTGGTTCCTGAAGTTGAATATGATTTAGAATTACAATTACATGAAATCAACGATAAAATGATGAGTTTGATTGCACAAATGGCTCCATTTGGCCCTGGGAATACTGTTCCAATTTTTAAAACAACAAATGTAAAAGCTCAAAATACCGCTAGAGTATTGAAAGATAAACATTTGAAATTGCAACTTTCAGGAAATACCAGACATACTTTTGATGCAATTGGTTTCGGACTTGCTGAACATTTTCACACCGTTTCAAATGGAAACATTTTCAATGCGTGTTATTGTATTGAAGAAAATAATTACAATGGTAGGGTTTCAGTGCAGTTAAGACTTCGAGATATCAAGCCTTAATTATTGCTTTAACTTTAAAAACAACCTCACGTCGTATATTGTATCTACAAGGCTCGGGAAATACTTTAGTTCCTTGTATTGTTTTAAATTTCGCATTTCTTGGAGGGACATAGGTGCGTCGCGGCGACCATGAAAATTGTCCCAAATAACAACAGAAGAATCTGGCATCCAATCTTTTCCGGGCCTTTTATCGATACTCCACAAATAAAAAGATTTAGCTTTCGATGGATCTTTTGCAAAATGGCCATTCAAGATATCTAGATCAACATCTAATTCTGGTATTTGATGGATGAGAATATGTTGACTTAAATTCTCTTTTTGTATGAACGCAAGTGCACCTCGAATTTGTGGCATTCCAGGATATTCTAATATTGGGGGTTCGTTTTTCCATGGATATGGGAATTTGGATCCACTAAAAGCTAAGAAAAACATTACAGAAATTAAAACAAACTTTAAACTTTGATTGACCCTACGGATATTATATGACATCAATCGATCTAAAGCAAATTGAGCAAGAATTGCGGCGATAGGTGCCACAACAACAAAAACCCGAATCAATCCGTGTGAACCCATTGTTCCGGTATACCAAATAAAAGTATGGGCTAAAAAAAACGAGCTAAACAACGGAAGAAACAACCACAACATGTATTGACTCATCTCATTTGGAGTTTTCTTTTTAACCCTTAAAACAACATAATAAAAAACAATGAATATTGAAATGATGATCAATGATGTTATGATAATTCCCGTGATTTCTCTTTGAGCTCTTACATAGTGAAACAATGAACCACTTCCTGGATCGAACCGACCATGCAACTCATGATTGATGTATGGATTATGATAAAAGAAATATGTCAATTCGCCACTTACAATTGCCGCAAAAATTGCAAATACGATTGTCCCTGAAAACAATAATGGCAGCAATTTCCATTGTCCTCTAACCAACAAAAATGGAATGATTGAAATAAGCAATATCAAACCTTCAGATCTCACCAAAGGTAAAAAAGAAGCAAAAAAAGTAGCTGCAATAAATTTATGGGATACAAACAGGTAGCATATAAAAATGAGAACCAATGCATTTGTTGGCTCTGTGAGCGACGAGTGTACGTTTGCAAATACAATGGGTTGCCAACCAAACAAAAAGATTAACAACCAAGGATTTCTCATGGCTAACTTCCTACCTGTTAAATAACAGATCCATGCAGTACCTAGCGTTGCCATGAAGTTCAATAAATAAACTCCATTCAATCCAAAAGGAGCAAAAGGCAATGCAATAAGTGTAAAAAACGGCTTTCCCCATTGATCCAAGAGTAATTTAGGATTTTGATATGCCCATCGGGCATATAGAAAGTGATTCCAACTATCTTGACCGCCTGCAGGATTTTGGGCAGTGATCCAAATATAAAAATAAGTGATAGCCACCGCAGCAATTGCTAAAATTGCAGCATTGCTATTTCGATGAACCGTTAACTTATTGAAAAACATAAGGCGAAAATAATAGAAATGCCGGCTTTCGCCGGCATTTCTATTATAAATTTTATAAAATTGTTAAATGTTAAAAAGTGCTGTGAACCAACATCATATCTTTGATTCGTTTTTCAGCAAGTTTAATTGCAGCTTGTTGGTTGTTTAAATTGTGAGCATCAGCCATCTTATAGATATCTAAAATTGTATTGTAGATATTTTCAGTTTGACTCATTGCTTGCTCTCTCACATAACCGTTGTATTCACTGTAAACGTTAATTAATCCACCTGCATTGATTACAAAATCAGGCGCATAAATAATTCCTTTTTCTCTTAAGATATTACCGTGGATATTTTCATCTTCCAACTGGTTATTTGCCGCACCTGCAATGATTTGACATTTGAGTTTAGGCAAAGTGTTATCGTTTAAAATAGCACCTAAAGCACAAGGAGCAAAAATATCGACTTCAAGACTTAACATATCATCAGCAGAAACCACAATTGCACCAAAATGATCAGCAGCATATTTCAATGCACTTTCATTGATATCGGCAACGTAAAGTTTCACACCTTCTTTATGTAAATATTCGCACAAATGCATTCCAACTTTACCAATGCCCATAACAGAAACGCTCTTACCAGAAAGGCTATCGTTACCGTAGGCTTGTTTTGCTGAAGATTTGATTCCCATATATACACCATAAGCAGTCACTGGAGAAGGATCTCCGCCACCACCCATACTTTCAGGTAAACCAACCACGTGATCAGTTTCCATATTCACGTATTCCATGTCGCGAGTTGTTGTTCCCACGTCTTCCGCTGTGATATATTTTCCGTTTAAGTTTTCTACAAAACGACCAAATTTTCTCATTAGAGGTTCGCTCTTCATTGTTTTAGGATCGCCAATAATTACGGCTTTCGCTCCGCCTAAGTTTAAACCAGCCACTGAAGCTTTGTATGTCATTCCTCGAGACAATCTCAACGCATCTCTAACCGCATCTTTTTCATGAGCATAATACCACATTCGCGTTCCACCCAAGCCTGGGCCTAAAACGGTATTGTGGATCGCAATAATGGCTTTTAAGCCAGTAGCGTGATCTTGACAAAATACGATTTGCTCGTGTTGTGTTGTCTCTAAACCTGCAAACAAGTCAAATGTAGTTACAGGGACATTTTGAGTTTGAATTTCTGCCATTGATTTTCTGGGTGCAAAGATACGTAGTTTTTTTATAAAAAAATCATTTTTACAAGTGTCAACATTACACTTAAGCAACAATTGGCAAAGGTCTTGGAGAATACTTCTTGCACGAATCAGCAATTGCGCGAATGTGTTCGGGGGTTGTGCCACAGCATCCACCAACAATATTTATCCATCCATTCTTACACCATTCAGAAATAATTGCACTCATTCCCTCTGGTGTATCGTCATATTCACCAAATTCATTTGGCAAACCAGCATTCGGGTAACAACTTACATTGATGGTTGAAACATGAGACAATTCTGCAATGTACTGACGCATTTGATCGGCACCAAGTGCACAATTAAAGCCAACACTCAACAATTCACCATGTGAAACGCTATTCCAGAAGGCTTCTGGCGTTTGTCCGCTCAATGTCCTTCCAGAATTATCTGTAATGGTTCCACTCACCATCACAGGGATGTCAATTCCCCTCTCCTCTTTAATCGTATTCACGGCAAATAAAGCCGCTTTACAATTTAAAGTATCAAACACAGTTTCAATGAGCAATATATCTACACCGGCCTCAATTAAAGCAATTGCTTGTTCTGTATAGCATGCCACCAAGTCATCGAAGCTTACAGCCCTATATCCAGGATTGTTAACATCGGGACTTAAGCTAGCTGTTTTATTGGTAGGACCTATTGCGCCAGCAATGAAAATTGGTCTATTCTCAACTTCTGATTGATATTCTACAACGGCTTTTTTTGCCAATTTAACCGCTTCTAAATTCAATTCTGAAACCAAAGATTCCATATGATAATCGGCCATTGAAATCACATTCGCATTGAAAGTATTTGTTTCCAAAATATCACTGCCTGCCATTAAAAATTCTTTGTGAATGGCCGTGATAATTTGTGGTTGCGTCAAAACCAATAAGTCGTTATTTCCTTTTAAAGGATGCGCGTAATTTGAAAACCGACTTCCGCGATAATCTTCTTCCGAAAATTTATATTTCTGTATCATGGTGCCCATGGCGCCATCAATAATTACAATTCTTTCTTGTAATAAATCTGCAATTTTCATTTAAATGATTTT
>CAIRMY010000274.1 GCA_903879775.1 uncultured Bacteroidota bacterium | reverse complement strand
TTTTTAATTGGCATTCGTGAATTGGGTCAATTGCCAGAAACAAAATTCACAAAAGAAGAAAAAACATTGCTCATGCACATTGCAAACTGCAAGGTACTCAGCTATTCTGGTTATTATAAACAAATTGGTTTCAATCAAACAGGTTGGCCAGTTTGGGAAAGTGCGTTGCCTATTCCAAATTTAACTTTGTTTGAGCAAGAAAATTTATTACGACAACACATCATCGAATATTTTGAACAAGAAGAAATCATACAATTCAATGAAAATTAAATCTTTTATCATCCCTTCTCTCCTACTTTTCGCTTGCGGTGAATCTGCAAAGCCTAAAGACGAGGTAGAAACCATGAAACAAGAATTGGCTAAGGAGAACATTCCAATGACAGTTCCAGACACTACTTTGCCAAGCAATTGGAATGCAGTGGAATTCAATACAAATTATGGAAAAATTGTGGTAGGATTAAACCCAGCGACTCCTAAACATTCAGAGAATTTTTACAAATTGGCTTCTGAGGGATATTATAACGGTGTCTTATTTCACCGTGTGATCAAGCAATTCATGGTGCAAACCGGAGATCCCAATTCTAAAAATGCAAAACCCGACCAGCAATTGGGAGATGGAGGGCCGAAATATAAACTTCCAGCTGAAATTTCCGATACAATTTACCATTACAAAGGTGCCTTGGCGGCTGCAAGAGAAAGCGATGATCACAATCCTATGAAAATGAGCTCTGGAAGTCAATTTTATATTGTAACAGGCTCACCAGTGAGTTCAGAAAAATTCAAGGAAATGTTGGAGCAAAATGTCATCAAAGAATTTCTGTCACAAAGAGAAAATATGGAATTTCAAATGCGTTTGAATACTGCCTATGAAATGGGAAATCAATTGGCTGCCGATAATGTCATCAAAGAAATAAAACCTTTGGTAAAAGACAAAATTGAAACTGCTTACAATAATGTCCCTCAAAAAACAAGAAATATCTATGCGAGTTGGGGCGGAACACCATTCTTAGACAACAACTACACTGTTTTTGGAAAAGTAATTTCTGGCCATCATATTGTAGATAAAATTCAATGGATTGAAACTGGTAAAAACGATAGGCCGGTGAGCGATGTTAAAATCATTTCCACCAAGGTTATACCCAAGAAAAATTGACACCATTAGGATATTTTGAAAATTTATAGTACATTTGCAGAACTTTCCGAATAAGATTAACTGGGAGGGGACAAGCCGAAAGCCGTCCCCTTTTTTATTGAATATGAAAAAACTAGGTGAAAAATTGAGATCCATCGTAGATGCCGAAGCAAACAATTTCGATTTGTTTGTGGTGCATCATACTGTGAGCCCTACTGGGTTATTTCGATTCTATGTTGACAGTGCTGAAATATTGTCAATGAAAGCCTTAGCCGATTTTACACGCCAAATTTCAACCACCATTGATGAAAGTGATTTTGGCGACAATCCATTCACTTTTGAAATTTCATCACCTGGCGCCGACAATCCACTCACCGACATTCGTCAATTTCCAAAACATGTTGGTCGAAATTTTGAAATCGAAACCACTGAAGGAGAAATATTCAAAGCCAAATTAGAAACAATTGAAGATCAATTGTTTCATTTTCAGAAAGAAATTAAAGAAAAAGGGAGAAAATTAAGTTACGAAGCCTTAATTTTACCTTATAGTTCCATTAAACAAGCAACAATTATAATTAGTTTTAAATAAAATGAAAACCAAAGCCAAGGATCTCGGTATTAACCTGGTGGAGAGTTTCTCCGAATTTAAAGAGTTCAAAAACATTGATCGCGCAACAATGATGCGTGTGTTAGAAGATGTTTTCAGAAACATTTTGAAAAAGAAATATGGTCAAGACGCCAATTTCGATATTATCATTAACACCGAAACTGGTGATATTGAGATGTATCATTTGCGTTTGATTGTAGAACATGGTGAAGTTGAAGATCAAAGTCTTCACATTGCACTTGTAGAAGCTCAAAAATTAGAACCAGATTATGCTGTTGGCGAAGATTGTATTCAACAAGTTTTCCTTGATGATTTTGGAAGACGTTCTGTATTGAATGCACGTCAAGCCCTCATGAGCAGAATTATTGAACTCGAAAAAGATGAACTTTTCCGTAAATACAAAGACAAACGTGGTGAAATCATAACCGGTGAAGTATACAATGTTTGGAAACGTGAAATCATGATCTTAGACGACGAAGGAAACGAACTTTCTTTACCAAAAGATCAAATGATTCCTCGCGACATGTATAAAAAAGGTGACACCATTCGTGCTGTCATACATGAAGTTGACATGGATAAAGGTTCTCCAAAAATTATCCTTTCTAGAACTTCTCCGGAATTCTTAGAAAGATTGTTTGAACTTGAAGTTCCTGAAATTTTAGATGGATTAATTACCATCAAAAAAGTTGTTCGTGAACCAGGTGAAAGAGCTAAAGTAGCAGTAGAAAGTTACGACGATCGTATCGATCCAGTTGGCGCTTGCGTTGGTGTTAAAGGCGCTCGTATTCACGGCATTGTGCGTGAATTGAGAAACGAAAATATCGACGTTATTAACTTCACCACAAACAACGCCCTATACATTCAAAGATCTTTGCAACCTGCAAACATCACTAGAATGGATATCAATGCTGAGACTGCAAATGTTTTCTTAGAAAGCGATCAAGTTTCTCTTGCAATTGGACGCGGTGGTCACAATATAAAACTAGCAAGTAAATTAACAGGATATCAAATTGAAGTTTACCGTGTAAACAACACAGTAAATAGTGAAGACGACGTTGATTTGGATGAATTCTTAGATGAAATTGATTCATGGATTATCGACGAATTGAAGAGAATTGGTTTAGATTCTGCGAAAGATGTAATCAACTCTTCTGTTGAAGATTTATTGAAGAGAACTGAACTTGAAGAAGAAACCATTGTTGCGGTGCAAAATATTCTTCGTCAAGAATTTGAAGATTAAAACACAATGATGCTTACAAACTGTACCCCAAGGCAGTTTGCAAGCATCATTTAAATAAAAACAAAGAAAGAAACTTGGGATTTACAATATATTAAAAGTAAATTTGAATTAAAATATGGCGGAATACCGTTTAGCAAAAGTTGCCGGCGAATTAAATAGAAGTTTCACTGCATTAGCAGAGTTCCTCAAACAAAAGGGGTTCGATGTGGAAGCACGTCCTACGACCAAAATCAATGAGGACATGTATCAAGCTTGTCTACAAGCATTTTCTGCTGATAAAGCAGCAAAAGAAGAGGCAAACAAACTTAAAAATCAAAAAAATTTAAAACCAGCTGTTACAACAGCTCCGGTTGCAAATAAAACTGCCGTTGATGAAACGCCAGCACCTGTTGCGCCAACGGTTACCCTTACACCTGAGCCAGTTGCTCCTCCTGTAGTTGTTGAAACACCTATAGTTGAAGCACCGGTAGTTGTTGAAACCCCTGTGGTTGAAAAAGAAACAATTGCTCCTGTTGAAGAGAAAACTCAAGAAATTGAAGTTCCAACTCCAAAAGATGAAAATATTGGTGGTCTGAAAATTTTAGGTAAAATTGATTTACAAGAACAACCTAAAAAGCATAAGAAACCAGAAGGTAAACCTCAAGAAAAACAAAAAGAACAACCCAAAGTTGAAAAACAAACGCCTACAACTCCTCCGGTTTTAGAAAAACCTAAAGTTGAAACGCCTACAGTTGAAACTCCTAAAGTTGAAATTCCTGTTGAAGCTCCTGCTGAAAATGAGGAAGCTCTTGTAATTTTACCAAAACAAGAAACAGTTGCTGAGCCAATTGAAATTGAAAAAATTGAAACACGTAGAGAAACCCTTTCTGGTCCTCGAGTGCTGCGTACAATTCAACTTCAAACACCTAAACAAGGTGTCTCTAGCTTAGCAAATGATGCTAAAAAAGACGTAAAAGAAGAACGTAAAAAACGCAAACGTAAAGATACTCCAGGTACTGTAAAAGTTGCAGTTCAGGAAACTATTAAAACCGACGATAAATTCAAACCAACATACCTAAAACCTAAAACTCCTGTGAAAACAGAAGTTTCACAGTCTGCAGTTAAAAGCAATGTGAAAAATACAATGGGTAAAATGGGGAACGCTGGTAAAAGTCGTGGTGATAAATTCAAGAAAAAAGCCGTCGATAAAGACCGTCGTAGAGGTGAACAGGAAGCTGAAAGAAAAAGAAAAATTGAGGATAGCAAAATCCTGCAAGTAACTGAATTCTTGGCAGCTAACGAATTAGCGTCTATGATGAACGTTCCTGTAACGCAAGTTATTTCGAAATGTTTTTCATTGGGATTAATGGTTTCTATTAACCAACGACTAGATGCTGAAACCATTCAATTGGTGGCAAATGATTTCAATTTTGAAATTGAATTTGTTGATGCCGAAACTCAAATTGAAGCAGTTGATGATGAAACAGAAAACCCAGCTGATTTCGAATCACGTGCACCTATTGTAACTGTAATGGGACACGTTGATCACGGTAAAACTTCATTGTTGGATTACATTCGTAAAGAAAACGTTATTGCGGGTGAAGCCGGTGGAATCACACAACATATTGGTGCTTATGAAGTGACTCTTCAAGATGGCAGAAAAATTACTTTCTTAGATACTCCTGGTCACGAAGCATTTACTGCAATGCGTGCCAGAGGTGCTAAAGTAACTGATTTAGCAATTATTGTGATTGCTGCCGATGATAGCGTTATGCCACAAACACGTGAAGCAATTGCTCACGCTCAAGCTGCTGGCGTACCAATGGTATTTGCTTTCAACAAAATGGATAAAGAAGGTGCTAACTCTGAACGTATTCGCGAACAGTTAGCGCAATTAAATATACTCGTAGAAGATTGGGGCGGAAAATTCCAAGCACAAGAAATTAGTGCTAAAAAAGGACTTAACGTAGACAAACTTCTCGAAAAAGTACTTCTTGAAGCTGAACTTATGGAACTTACAGCCAATCCGAAAAGAAGGGCTAAAGGTACCGTAATTGAAGCAACTCAAGAAAAAGGTAGAGGTATTGTATGTAGCATGCTTGTGCAAACCGGTACCTTAAAAGTAGGTGATCACGTAGTTGCGGGTCCTCATTATGCAAAAGTTCGTGCGTTATTTAACGAACGCGGCACAAAAATTGACAAAGCACCACCTTCTACACCAGTAAAACTGTTAGGTTTCTCTGAACCTCCAACTGCAGGTGATACATGGACTGTATTCGCTGAAGAAAGCGACGCTAAATCATTGGCAAATAAACGCCAACAATTGGTTCGTGAGCAAGGTATGCGTACAAAACGTCATATTACTTTGGATGAAATTGGACGTCGTTTGGCTGTTGGTAACTTCAAAGAATTGAAGTTAATTGTTAAAGGTGATGTGGATGGTTCTGTTGAAGCATTGTCAGACTCATTGATGAAATTAAGCACCGACGAAATTGCAATCAATGTAATCTTTAGCGGCGTTGGTCAAATCACCGAGAGCGATGTATTATTGGCTTCGGCTTCTGATGCAATTATCGTTGGTTTCCAAGTTCGTCCATCTGCAAAAGCACGTCAAATTGCTGAAAACGAAGAAATTGATATCCGAACTTATTCAATCATCTATCAAGCGATTGAAGAAATTAAATCGGCAATGGAAGGTATGTTAAGTCCTGAAGTTATTGAAAAAGTTATTGGTACAGTTGAAGTTCGTGATGTCTTTAAAATTTCTAAAGTTGGTACGATCGCCGGAGCTTATGTAACCGATGGTAAAATTGAACGTAAAAGTAAACTCCGTGTCATTAGAGACGGTGTGGTTATGTTCGACGGTGAATTATCATCTTTAAAACGTTTCAAAGACGATGTGAAAGAAGTTTTACGTGGTTATGAGTGCGGATTACAAATTGAAAAATTCAACGATATTGAGGTTGGAGATTATTTAGAAGTTTATAAAACAGAAGAAGTAAAACGTAAATTATAATTCCGTTTGTCTGCTAAAAATAGAAATATGACGATTCTCTGTTCAAAAGAAAATGCATATTTCTATTTTTGGCACAAAAGTTGAATAATAAATTTTAAAATTAAAATAATATACAGAACGATATGAAAAAGATGTTAACTTTATTAGCCCTATCCTTGGCTTTCGTAACAACAACTTATGCTCAAAAAGATGTACAAACTGAAGATCCTATCAAATGGTCTACAAAATCTCACGATTTTGGTCCAATTAAAATGGGTCCTGCAGCTGAAGTAACTTTCAAATTTAAAAACAACACCAGCGCACCAGTTGTAATCACAGACGCTCATCCTTCTTGTGGTTGCACAACACCAACATGGACAAAAACTCCAATTATGCCAGGTGAATCAGGTGAAGTTAAAGCAAGTTACGGTACAGAAGGCCGCCCCGGTTATTTTTCTAAATCAGTTAAAGTAACTTTCGACAATGGAAGCACAACAGATTTAGCAATTAGTGGTACAGTTGCTACTGAGCCTGAAATGCCAAAAACACCAGAACTTAAGAAATAACAAATATGAAAAAAATCGTATTTTTATTAGCATCGGTGGCATTGAGTTCAATCGTTAGTGCCCAAGTTGAAATTAAACCTTCAACTGAGCAAACGGATGTGAAAAGCAATGCTGCTATTAAATTTGAAACCACTACACATAGCTTTGGAAATGTAATTGAAGGTCAAATCGCAACTTACGATTTCAAATTTACGAATATTGGTACTGATCCATTGATTTTAACAAATGTGACTGCAAGTTGTGGTTGCACCACACCAAAATGGCCACGTGAAGCAATTGCTCCAGGTCAATCTGCGGTTATCACTGCAGAATACAATTCAAATGGACGACCAGGAACTTTCAACAAAAACATTTTCGTAAAAGGAAATGGTGGAGATGTTACTTTAACAATCTCTGGAAATGTTGTAAAAGAACCAGAAAAACCAATTTCACCGATTATTATTAAATAATTATCTTATAAAGGGTCGATTTATCGGCCCTTTTTTTATATTCGAAAGAATAAAATAAAACTATGGAAGAAAAAAAATTATCTGTCATCGCTACAAGCCTCATTGCGTTGTCAATTGTACTTGCCGCTGCAATATTAGGAAGTGCTTATAAATATAAATTTGTTTCTGAAGAAACCATTTCTACCACTGGTCTTTCAGAAAAAGAATTTTCATCTGACTTAGTGCTATGGAGTGCAAAATTTAAAACAACTTCCATGAACCGCAAAGAAGCCTTTGATGCTCTCAAAAACGATGCGAATAAAATCAAGCAATACTTGCTATCGAAAGGAATCAAAGAAAATGAAATTGTTTTCACCGCAATCAATGTAGAGGAACTCACCAAAACTGAAAAACATTATAGCGCCAACGGAGAATACAATGAATATTCTCAATTTGCCGGGTATGAATTAACTCAAAAATTCGAAATCGAGTCAAAATCCCTCAATATCATCGAAAAAACATCAAGAGAAATAACTGAACTCTTAGAAAGTGGTGTTGACATCAATTCTTTCGAACCACGCTATTACTATACCAAATTAGAAGACTTAAAAATTGAACTCATTGCCAATGCAACCGAAAATGCAACCGCAAGGGCAAAAAACATTGCTGGAAAAGGCAATTCTCATTTGGGCACATTGAAAAATGCAACCATGGGCGTTTTCCAAATCACTGGGAAAAATACCAGTGAAGAATATTCTTGGGGCGGGGTTTACAATACAACAGATAGAAACAAAAAAGCGTCTATCACTGTGAAATTAGAATTTGGAATTAACTAACATGAATCTCAAAAAATTCATCATCATCACATTAAGCTTGCTTTCTCTAAAAAGCAACGCCCAAATTATTGGTGAATTAAACAATAATAATCGCGGAGTTCTTCGCGTACTCGGCACAAATAAAATCACTCAAAATTGCAATCTCGGTGACATTGTAGAAGCAGTATTTTACTTTGAAAACAACTCCTCAGATACCGTTCATATCTCACAAGTTGCTCCCGATTGTCAATGCACTCACTTTGTTTTTCCAGAAAAAGGTGTCAAACCTCATAGCACCGATTCCATTACCCTCTTCTTTATGTCACAAAACACCCCTCCGGGGCCTTATTTTAAAAGAAGTATTGTTGACTATGATGATACAAGCTTCGAGCTACTTATTGAAGGAAACATCACCATTGTGCGCAATATTGTGCGCGCAGGGCAAAAACCAATCATCTATCAGAAAAAACAAATTCGCGTGCACAACACCGAAATCCCTCAAAATACAACCGATAAGAAATGAAAACGAAAATTTCATATTTGATGTTATTATTCGGAGGGACGTTTTTCTTCATGCAGTGTAAAAGTCCGGCTACAACCAATACACAGGTAAAATCTTCTGAACCTGAGGCAAAAATTGTTTCAACAGACACCATACTTTGGAATGAGCACATACATGACTTCAAAATGGTACCCAGCGGTCCTCCAGCTAACACCAAATACATCTTCGTCAATCAAACTCAACAAACGATTAAAATCGACAGAGTTGAAGTCGGTTGTAGCTGCACCGCATCTGAATATTCTAAAAATGATATTAAGCCAAATGATACCGGCTGGATTTCAGCTTCGTACAAAACTGCCAACACCTTTGGATATTTTAGAAAACATGTAGATGTATTTTTTACAAATGGTCAAAAAACACATTTAATTCTTACGGGGACCGTAGACCCTATGATTCCCGCCGGCAAATAGTTTAACGCTTCTGTATATTCTGAAATTTATCGGAAAAACGACCCAACATGCCACCGGTATGTAAAAAAGCAATCTTTCCATCAATTTCATTGCAATGTATCATTTCACGCAATGCCCATAATGCCTTAGCTGTATAGACCGGATCTATCAAGATTTGCGTATCGTCTGAAAAATGGTCATTAAATCTGAGTAAATCTGGTGTCACCTTGGCATAACCACCAAAGTGAAATCCATCCACAAAATCGATCATACCATCTACACCATAGTCACGGGCATAATCAAGTTGAGATTGTAAATTCTTTAAAACCAAAATCGATTTAATTCGAATATTTAAATTCAATTTTTGAATGGCCAAGGCCAATCCAACAGCGGTGGTGGCAGTTGCACTTGCATGAACAATAAAATCTATGGGTTCATCAAATGAAGCAACCAAAGATTCAAAACCTTCAAAAGCAAGTTCCCCTTGCCCACCCTCAGGAATCACCAAATGTCCCTCAAGAGAAGCATACTCATTCAACAATTGCGTTTTTTCTCGATATAACTCACGAGAAACTCCAACCACCTGCATGCCGTAAGCTTTAGCAATGCTCAAATAATGATTTTCAATGTGTTCATCGGCCCGAAGCAATCCAATGGTTTTAAAACCAAGTTGATAACCAGCAGCCGCGGTTGCAACCAAATGATTGCTAAACGCCCCACCAAATGTGACCAAGGTATGAAAACCATTTTCACGCGCATACCTCACCCAACCTTCTAATTTTCTCCACTTATTTCCAGAAATTACTGGGTGAATTAAATCATCGCGCTGCATGAATACTGCCTTATCTCCAAAATCCTTAAAACTGAAGGACTGTAATTTGGCATGTTCAAAATGAATCTTTCGATCTAAAGATAGATCAAAATTAGAAAAATCTACTTTTTCCATTCGTCGAAATGAAAAAGTTCATCAATTGAAGTGCGCGTAACACTATGGTACCCAGAATTCGCTTTTTCATAAGCATCAAGCGCCAAATTAAATTCTGGCAATTGTTCCAAAGTGAATGAACCCTGGTTATTTATTTTCTTCCAAGCTTTGGCTTTTAATTGACTGACTTCTATCAATTTTTCATAAATAGGATATACAAATTTCCTACGACCTACACGGTTCAGGAATTGATCAATAAATCCATATGCAGGCAAATATCCAGACTTGATGCTCAGCATACACCAATCGAATGCAATTTCACTGTTCAACGTGAGCGAAAAATGAAAAACTGAATCCAAATAACGCATATTCGCAAAACTTAAACTGTCTAAGTTTCGCAGAAAATGCAAATAATGGTGGGTTGTCCAAGTTTTGGTTTCAGGATTGAGCGATAAACCTTTCTCCTTTGCAAAAGAAATATTTTGCTGATTCAAACCATTCAAATGCGCCGACAACCCTTCAGCAGCCAATAAATAGGTACTTCTAACCTTAGGTTCTTGAAAACCAATTTCATAAATCCACTGTTTCACGCTTTTCGAAAAATTGGCAGACACCATCCAACCGCTGCTATAATTTGAAGTATAAAAATCTAAAAGTTCCTTTATGAAAACTTCAGTATTTGATGTCGAAAATGCATGTTTTTTGAAATACTGATTCAAGAATTTATCCCACTTTTTCCTTCCCATTTGCTGTTCGCACCAAAGCAAGAAAAAACGACCTTTTTCATAGGCAATGTCGGTTAAACCATCATCGGGGTTTCTACCCTTAAGATCAAGTTTTAACCGGGTATCTGCTGGGGCATTTTTCATAAGGTCTTTCAATGTTTTCCTCAATTCACCAAGGCCCAAAACTGTGAGCATATCTGCATAATCTTTACCATAGAGTTTCTCCATAATTCTACTTTCGAAATACACTGTAAACCCTTCATTGAGCCAAAAATCATCCCAAGTTTCATTGGTCACCAAATTTCCACTCCAGCTATGCGCCAATTCATGAGCCAACAAACTCACCAAACTACGATCACCTGTGATGATGGTCGGAGTGGCAAATGTCACCACAGGATTTTCCATCCCTCCAAAAGGAAAACTTGTAGGAAGCACTAGAACATTGTATTCTTTCCATGCATATTTTCCATAAAGAGCCGAAGCGCTATCAATCATTTTTGGCAAATCGGCAAATTCCCATGCTGCTTTTTCTAGCAAACCAGGTTCCGCATAAACACCGCATTGCTTTCCCAATTTCTTAAAATTAAAATCCCCAACTGCAATGGCCATTAAATAAGAAGTTATGGGCAAGCTCTGATGAAAATAGAGTGTTTTAAAATCAGAAAAACGAGAGATATGTTTCCCAAAATTTTTAAACTCACCCGCTTTCGTAGGGTAATCCTTTAGAAAATCAGCAATTCCTTCATATCTCTGAGCACTCATGACTGCATTTAGATTTGAAGGAAAATTCACTTTTGCATTGTACGTAAATTTAACTGCGGGCGCATCCATACAAGGCAACCAAGTACGGGCCAAAATTGCCTGCGATTGACTAAACATAAATGGCTGTTTTTTATCGAAAGTTTGCTCAGGACTCAACCACTGAATTGCAGAAATAAAAGATTCATCAACTTTTTTAAATTCCTGCTTTGAATACGTTCTATAGTGTATGACAATCACAGAATCATGTTGAGGTAAATTTACTTCCAATGCAGTGCCTAAAATTTTATCAGAACGCGTTAATTTCCAATCTAACAAACCACTTTGTCCTTCAATTTTCTCAATTACAAGTCCTTTCGTATCAAATATTGCCATATCTTGAGGATCATTCATTGCGCTTAACATTCCTTTTTGAGAAACTTTCGGAGCATTCTTTTGATTCCTTTTATCTCGAAAATTCCATTTCAAATGATAGGTTACTGAACCGTAAATCATTTGGTTTTGCATATCAATATCCAATTCCAAATCCAACTTGTAGGGATTCACAACTTTATAATTCGAAAAACTATGGTTGCGCACAATTTTCTCACCCAACTTCGGAATGCCATGGGCAAAAACAACTTGGATAAGGCCAAAAATGCTAAATAAAAGAATATATTTTCTGAGGGATATTGACTTTAGAAACATCGTAAAAACAAAAATAAAGAACACAAATCATAAATCAACCACACAATTTGGAATGGCTTCATTTTATCATCACAATAAAAATGAATGCAGCATTACCTAGAATCGTTCATTGAAAAAATAAATCAAGAAAGATTTGCAGATATGCGTTTAAATTTTGATACCTTTGAACTCACATTCGGGGTGCCTCTAAATGAGCGCTGAGATTATACCCGTTAACCTGCTCAGGATAATGCCTGCGAAGGGAAATGATCAAGTTTCACTTGACGCGTCTCGGATGTAAAACCTAAAAACCGAGACATGAATTTCAAAAAAACCATTCCATTTGTTTTCAGCATTTGCCTGATATTTTCTAAAGCTTGGGCTCAGCAAATGAAATTACAGATTTCAAAAACGGATACCCTAAAAACCATTGAAAACGTGATTGTGATTGCCAATCATACTAAAACGAATGGCAGCAATGTGAATACCCTTTCAGAAAATCAATTGAATGCCATCAACACTGGAAGAGACATTCCAATTCTCTTGCAACAACTTCCAAATGTTATTACAACTTCCGACGCAGGAAATGGTATCGGGTATACGGGTATCAGGGTTCGTGGCAGCGATGCCACTCGAACCAATGTTACAATCAATGGAGTTCCGATCAACGACGCTGAAAGCCAAGGAACATTCTGGGTAAATATGCCAGATTTGGCTAGTTCAGCAGGTAACATTACCGTTCAACGCGGTATTGGTGGTAGCTTGTCTGGTGCCGGTGCTTTTGGTGCAAGTGTCAACATTCAAACATCTAACTCAAATACGAACGAATTTAATCTGAGTTACGGAAGCTTTAATTCAAGAAAATTTACAGCAAAATTTAGCAGTCCCAATTACCTATTTAAATCAAACCACATCCTAAATTTCAGTGGGCGTGTTTCAAATATTGCATCAGATGGTTTCATTGACCGCGCAAAATCTGACCTTTGGAGTTATTTCACCTCCGCAAACTATACAAATGGCAATTCTTCTTTAAAACTTTTGGTTTTTGGAGGGACAGAAAAGACCTATCAAGCATGGTGGGGCATTCCAATTGAAAAATTTAATTTGGGGAAATCTAACTCACCTTCAGATTCTTTAGCCCTCATTGACCATTATTATAGAAATGCAGGTGTGGGTTATACATACCAAAATTCACAAGACAGTGCCAATCTTTTCAATAGCAAATCAAACACTTACAACTATTATAAATACAATAACGAAACCGATAACTATCAGCAACATCACGCCCATTTGTATTTCAATCACCAAATCAATGATCAAAGCATCATCAATACCACACTCTATTATACTCATGGGGAGGGATATTTTGAGCAATTTAGATTTTCCGATAAATTATCTAAATACAACCTTCCGAATATTACAACCGGCGATACAGGACTCATCGCAATCATGACACAAAGTGATTTGGTGAGACAACGTTGGTTAAAGAACGATTTAATTGGAGTAAATATGAACTACTTCGTGAATAAAAAGAATCAACAATTTACAATTGGAGTTTCTGCAAATCAATATTTTGGACAACATTATGGATTTGTGACACAAGTTTTTTCCGCCAACAATCAATATTCCAACAACAATTTACCTAAGCAATATTACCAGGCCATTGGAAATAAAACAGATCTTAGTTTATTTCTAAAATACAATCAAAATGTATCTCAGAAATTCAATTACTTCTTAGACGTTCAAGGTAGAAAAGTCATTCACGAAGGAAACGGCACCGACAATGATTTAGTCCCAATAAACTTCAAGGGAAACTTTTCATTTTTCAATCCTAAAGCTGGATTTGCTTATAAAATCAATCATGCAATCATGCAAAAGAATTCAACTGCTTTACATTTCAATCATGAATTCAGTGGATCTTTAGGAATTGGAAATAAAGAACCTGCAAGAAGCGACTTTATAGATAATACTGGTGGAATAGTTCCAAAACCTGAAAGAATGACAGATTATGAACTAGGATATGAAATTAATATCAGAACACAGAACAAAACAGTATTTCAAAATCACCAATTAATGAATTTAAAAATCAATGGATATTTCATGGATTACAAAGACCAACTTGTACTCTCTGGAGCTTTGAATGATGTAGGTACTGCCTTAAGGGTGAATGTTGCAGAAAGTTATAGGGCGGGCATAGAAATTGAAACGAATACCAGTTTATTCAATTCAGAAAAACGCACTCATTTTAACGGAAAATATAGCTACCAACTTTCATTTATTGGCAATATTTCATTCAGCGAAAATAGAATTTCTAGCGCTCCAGCAAGCTGGTTAGATTATGGCACCAATGAAAAAGTTGACACTATTTTCAAAAATGCACCCATTTCATATTCGCCGAACCAAGTCAGTTCATTTGGTCTAAATTATGCTGTCAACTTCTTTAAAAAAGCCACGAGTTCTGAAGATTTCAGCGGTAAAGTTGTTCATCAACAAACAAGTCAATTGTTCATTCAATTTTTCAGAAAAATGGTCGGAAAACAATATTTAGACAACACTGGCAACGAAAGCAGAAGTATTGGAGCCTATCATTTTGAAGAAATCACCATTGGGTACAAATATTTATTAAACAGAGGTAAACAATTCAATTTAAAACTACAAGGCAACAATTTGAGCAATCAATATTACGCAAACAACGGGTATACCTGGGGATATATGTACAACAGGGCATTGGTACAAGAAGTTTTTGTTTTCCCGAGTGCATTAAGAAATTGGAACATTAGTTTGGGATATATTTTTTAAATTAAAGATAAAAACGAAAGACATACAAGTGCAAAAAATATATTTGTAGAGAAATATCTACAAGCAAAGGGAGTACATTGGAATACCACTCTTTAACCATAGTCCTGTTCGTTTTTGTTGAGGGAAACCAGTTTGTGCAAATACATAATTGCCTGTAAGCAATAACATTAGCATTACAATTGATGAAATTAATTTCGTTTTTTGCTTCATATTTTGCGCATTTAGCGTAATAAAGTACGAAGTTAAAAACAGCAGTGTTAATAACTTGTAGACAAATGTCTACAGCCCAATAAAAATTAGGGATTTACAAAGATTCAAGTTCTAAACTAAACAAAACAATTACCGTAGCCCATAGAAATAACCTAGAATATGAAAGTTATGGCATTGGCTATTCTCTTATTTATAAAATGCTCAACTTCATCAATGCTAAATTTGAAATCACTTCAGAAATAAACTCAGGCACGGAGGTCAAAATTATCATTCAAAAATAATTCTTATTCCAATATCAATTTTCCTCTTTCAACAGTGCCACCAAGGGTTATCTCATAGATAAAAATCCCACGATTGTGCTCACTTATATCAAT
>CAIRMY010000273.1 GCA_903879775.1 uncultured Bacteroidota bacterium | reverse complement strand
TTTAGAAAAAGAATTAGAAGATGAGGATGAAAAAGCATCAAACACTAAATCACCAACAATAGAAAGTGATACAAATAAAACTTCAATTAAAAAGGTGGCAGTTTTTTTATCCAAAATTGGTTATGAGCCTTATTTTAGCTTAAGCGATATTGGTGAAAAAGAGTCGAAGCCGAAATCATCCAAATCACGATTGTTAAAACTTGGTGTTGCAGGTTTCTGTTTTGGAAATATTATGCTATTGAGTTTTCCTGAATATTTTTCTTGGGGAACTGATTTAGATGGATTAAAAACTTTGTTTCAATCAGTGATTTTAATATTGATTGTACCGGTCATCACATACAGTGCTTCTGAATTTTACAAATTGGCTTGGGGAGGATTGAAGGAGTATAATTTGAATATTGATTTACCCATTGTATTGGCAATGTTTATCACTTTTGGAAGGAGTCTTTATGAAGTGATAACTCAAACAGGACCAGGGTATTTTGATTCATTAAGTGGCATTGTTTTCTTTATGCTTTTGGGCAGGTTACTACAAGATAAAACCTATCGAAGCATAACTTTTGATCGTGATTACACATCATATTTTCCAATTTCAGCTACCATATTTAAGGCAGGAATTGAAGTCTCGAAGCAATTACCCGATATTGAGGTCTATGATGAATTGGTGATTCACGATCAAGAAATTATTCCTGTTGATGGTATATTGGTCGCTGGTGAAGCTTTAATTGATTATAGTTTTGTTACAGGTGAGAGTATTCCAGTTACGCTAAATATAGGAAGTTGGGTTTATGCTGGCGGTCGTCAATTGGGCGCTTCTGTGAGGGTATTGGCTCAAAAAACCGTTTCACAGAGTTACCTAGTTTCACTTTGGAATCAGCAACATAAGCAAACTGAAAATTCAAATCAACTCGAAAGTGGTTATGTTCAAAAGGCAAGTCAATTTTTTACATTAGCCTTGTTTTTGTTAGCCACAATGACTGCTTTTTACTGGTCATATAAAGATCCATCAAAATTATGGAATGCAATAACATCGGTTCTCATTATTGCTTGCCCATGCGCTTTATTATTGAGTGTTACCTTTACACATGGCCATTTTTTATCATTGCTTGCCAAGAATGGATTTTATTTAAAGGGTTCAAAAGCATTGGAAAAAATGAATTTGGTGAAACATATAGTTTTCGATAAAACTGGAACTTTAACACAGTCGAAAAATCCCAATATTTTTTATGAGGGACAAAAACTCACTGAAGACGAATTGGATTTGGTTGCGGCAGTTGCACAGGAATCGGTGCATCCAAACGCTCGCCAAATCGCTAAATTTTTGGATCGTCCAAGAATCAATGTCGATCATGTTGAAAATTTCCCTGGATTAGGAATTGAAGGATTGCGATTGGGAATGAAGGTAGAAATTGGTTCCAAAGAATTTTTGAAAATAGGAGAACACATTGAAACGCAATTCAAGGGAAGTTTTCTTGGTGTAAAATTCAATGGAGAGTTTAAAGGATATTTTTTGTTAAAGAGTGGGTTTCGAGCACAGTTGGAGCCATTGATGCAAAAGCTATGTAAGACGCGAAAATTAACGGTGATTAGTGGCGATAATGATTCAGATAAATCACTTTTACAAAGGCTATTCCCCGATAATACGATGTTGATTTTCAATCAAAAACCCCATGATAAAAAGGAATTTATTCGAGGTTTAGAATCTGCGGGTTCTAAAACGATGATGGTGGGAGATGGCCTAAATGACGCGGGCGCATTGATGGAAAGTAGTTTTGGATTGGCTGTAACTGATGATATATCTTATTTTTCGCCAGGAAGTGATGCGATTATATTGGGCAATGAGTTAAAGAACTTAGATAAATTTTTTGAAATGTCGCGCAGAATGCGAAAAATCATTTGGATGAGTTTTGCAATTTCCATAGGATATAATTTAATTGGATTATATTTCGCAGTAAGAGCTGAACTAAATCCAATTATTGCAGCAGTATTAATGCCTGCCAGTTCAATTTCAATAGTTTTATTTACTTGGTTATCTTCAGTGATATCTGCCAAAATACTCAAATTAAAGAGTTGAAATTAAAACATGATTAAAATCATGTTTGTAGATGAGATACATCATTGGATTTAGGAAGAAAATAGAGTCATTTTGAAGCTTACAATATGTCGGTTATAATCATTCTCATGGTATGTAGCATTTTGGTAGCGGCTTCATTTTTAGTTGCTTATCTGTGGAGTGCCAAAACAGGTCAATTTGAAGATCCTGATGCAAATGCATTTAGGATATTGGTTGATGATAGTGTCAAACAAAAAACAGAAAAATAAAAAATAAAAATGCAAATAGAAAAATTTTCTTATGACAACAAGGTAGTAAAGTGGTTTGCTTATGCTACCATTATGTGGGGAATAGTAGGATTTCTCGCTGGCCTTTGGATTGCTATTGCCATGTGGTTTCCAGGAATTAACTTAGATTTCGCTCCAACAACATTCGGTAGAATGAGACCAGTTCACACAAATGCGGTGATTTTTGCATTTGTTGGGAATGGAATTTTTATGGGTGTATACTATTCACTTCAAAGGCTTTGTAAGGCTAGAATGTTTAGCGATTTACTCAGCAAAATACATTTTTGGGGCTGGCAGTTTATTATCGTTTTTGGAGCTTTAACTTTATGGATGGGATACTCAACTGGAAAAGAATATGCCGAGTTAGAATGGCCTTTAGATATTGCAATTACTTTAATTTGGGTTGTATTTGGTATCAATATGTTTGGTACTATTTTAAAGCGTAGAGAAAGTCATTTATATGTTGCAATTTGGTTCTACATTGGAACTTGGATTACTGTTGCCATGTTACACATTGTTAACAGTATTGAGTTACCAATTGAATTTACAAAAAGTTATAGCTGGTATGCCGGTGTTCAAGATGCTCTGGTACAATGGTGGTATGGTCACAACGCAGTGGCATTTTTCTTAACTACACCTTATTTGGGTTTGATGTATTATTTCTTGCCGAAGGCAGCAAATAGGCCTGTTTATTCCTACCGATTATCGATTGTGCATTTTTGGGCTTTGATCTTTATCTACATTTGGGCCGGACCGCACCATTTATTATATACAGCTTTACCTGATTGGGCACAATCTTTAGGTGTGGTTTTTTCTATCATGTTAATTGCTCCAAGTTGGGGTGGTATGATCAATGGGTTATTAACTTTACGAGGTGCCTGGGATAAAGTTCGTGAAGATGCAGTTTTGAAGTTTATGGTTGTGGCAATTACCGCTTATGGTATGGCAACATTTGAAGGCCCAATGCTATCATTGAAGAGTGTAAACGCAATTAGTCACTTTACTGATTGGACAATTGCTCACGTTCATGTTGGTGCTTTAGGGTGGAATGGATTTTTGACTTTCGCTGTTTTGTATTGGTTAATACCGCGAATGTTTAGAACTGAATTGTATTCTAAGAGTTTGGCAAATGCACATTTTTGGATTGGTACTTTGGGTATCGTTCTTTACGCCGTACCAATGTATTGGGCTGGTTTTACACAAGCCTTAAACTGGAAAACTTTCACCCCAGATGGAACATTGCAATATAACTTCTTAGATACTGTAGACATGTTACGTCCACTTTATATAATGAGAAGTATTGGAGGTTTGTTGTTTCTAATTGGTGCATGTTTTATGGTATATAACATTTATAAAACTGTACAAAAAGGCAATTTCTTAGCCAACGAAGAAGCGGAAGCTCCTGCATTGGAAAAACATATTGCGCATAATTCAGAAGGTTGGCATAGAGTCATTGAACGGAAGCCAATTCAAATGCTGGTGCTAAGTTTATTGGTAGTGGCAATTGGAGGTGTTTTTGAGCTAATTCCTACATTCTTGGTCAAATCAAATATTCCTACAATTTCTGCTGTAAAACCTTACACCCCTTTGGAATTACATGGTCGTGATATTTACATTTCTGAGGGATGTTATACGTGTCATTCGCAAATGATTCGTCCGTTTCGAGATGAAGTGAAACGCTATGGTGAATATTCAAAGGCCGGTGAGTTTGTATATGACCATCCGTTCCAATGGGGAAGTAAACGCACAGGCCCAGATTTAGCGAGAATAGGCGGTAAATATAACAATTTGTGGCATTTCTCTCATATGTATGATCCAAGTGCTATGAATAGAACAAGCATCATGCCTCGTTACCCATTCTTATTCACGAAAGGTATTGATATTCGCAGAACGCCAAAGATGATTCGCGCAATGCAAACTTTGGGTGTTCCATATGAAGTTGATTATGCCAATAAAGCAAATTCCGATTTAGAAGCTCAAGCAAAAATAATTGTAGATGATTTGATGCAAAATAAAGATGTGGTTCAAATCATGAAATTGGAAGGCATTAGAGATTTAACACATACTCAAATTGTTGCGTTAATTGCTTATTTACAGCGTGTTGGAACAGATATTAAAACAGTGCCAGTTGAATCTTTACCAGAACATTAATTATAGACAATACATATGAAATTCATCAATTATTTAAAAACCATTGACGGCGTAAGTTTTTACCCAATGGCATCTTTAATCTTATTTACAGTTTTTTTTGGTGTGGTCTTGTATTGGGTAATAAAAGCCAATAAAAATTACATTGAAAATGCAAAAAACATTCCTTTAAAAGATTAAACCATGAAAAGAAATATTTTAAACACTTTGGCTTTGTTAAGTATATGCTTGAATCTACCCGTTTTCGCGCAAACTCAAAATGCTTCTGTGGCTACTGATGCGACTGCTGCAGCAGCTAAAGCTGCCGCACCAACTTTTGGTGGCATAGAAAGTTATATCCCTTGGATTTTAGTGATTACTGCTGTAGCTCTTGGCATTGTTATTTTGTTTATGGGTTCATTATTGAGTAAAGTGGCAATCATGAAAATTCAGAAAAATGCAAAAGCAATCGCAATATTGATATTATCCACGGCTGCATTTTCATTGAATGCGGCCACTGAAACAAAATTTGGATGGTCTGTAACCACGCATCAATTGAATTACATGCTTTTGGGAGTTATTTTCTTTGAGGTCTTGATCATTTTATATTTTGCTTATTGGTTAAAGGTAATTGTATTGCCCGAATCTGAAAAAGTTGCATCTAAAGAAAAAACGATGACCAATTCTTGGTGGGATAAATTTAACAACTCTGTAAAAATTGAAGATGAAAAAGATGTTCAATTGGATCACGATTACGATGGCATTAAAGAGTTAGACAATGCATTGCCTCCCTGGTGGCTTTATGGATTTTATATGACCATTTTGTTTTCTGTTATTTATGTATGGAGATTTCACTTTTCTGATGCTCCACTACAAGTTCAAGAATTGAAAAATGAAATCGCAGCAGCTAAAATTGTTGAGGAAGCATATGCAAAAATGAATGATAACAAAGTCGATGAAAATTCAGTTGAATACAAAGGAGATGCCGCATTGATTGCATCTGGTAAAGAATTATTTGGTCTTAAATGTATTGTTTGTCACGGCTCCGAGGCGGGTGGTGGACAAGGACCAAATTTGACTGATGAATATTGGAAAAATGGTGGATCTATCAAAGATATTTTCAAAACCATTAAATATGGTGTCACCAATAAAGGCATGATTGCGTGGGGCAGTGAGCTAACTCCAAAACAAATTGAGGGGCTAGCTAATTTCATCAAATCTATTCGAGGAAGTAACCCTAAAGGTGGCTTGCCAAAAGATGGCGAATTATATATTGAAGAGGGAGTAAATGCGAACAATGATTCAACAGTTAGCGCACAAGTTGTAAGTCCCTCCGATAAAAAATAGGAAGAATGATCAATAACGGAGAAGGAGATTCGTTTCGAGACAAAGTTTCAACCATTGATGAAGCTGGGAAACGAAAGTGGGTATACGCATACAAGCCGTCGGGAAAATTTTATAAAGCCCGCACTTGGTTATCTATATTTTATTTATTTGTTTTTTTTGGTTTGCCTTTTGTTCAATATAAGGGCGAACCATTTTTATTGTTAAATATTCTTGAACGGAAATTTGTAATCTTTGGATTTATTTTTTGGTCACAGGATTTCTATTTATTTGGCATTTCAATGATCCTTTTTATTGTTTTTATCATTGTATTCTCAGTTGCTTTCGGCAGATTGTTTTGCGGTTGGGCTTGTCCGCAAACCATTTTTATGGAAATGGTTTTCAGAAAATTGGAATATTTAATAGAAGGTGATGCCCCAAAACAATTGGCATTGAAAAAAGGGCCTTGGAATAGAGAGAAAATTCTTAAAAGAGGAGTGAAATTTGCCATATTTTTCTTTGTGTCATTTTTAATTGGGAATGCCTTTTTGGCTTACATCATTGGAAAAGATGCACTGATAGAAATAATGACTGAGCCATTTTCTCAGCATGTTGGTGGATTTACATCTATGGTTATTTTTTCAAGTGTTTTCTTCTTTATTTATATTTATTTGAGGGAACAAGTTTGCACAGTTGTTTGTCCTTATGGTCGACTACAAGGTGTCTTACTCGATAAATATTCTGTAGTGGTTGCCTATGATTATGTTCGTGGAGAGCCCCGTGGCAAGCTGAGAAAAAAATCTGGACGTAGCGCCGGTGATTGTATCGACTGTTTAAAATGTTTGCATGTTTGTCCTACAGGAATTGATATTCGGAACGGCACGCAATTGGAATGCACACATTGCACTGCTTGCATAGATGCTTGTGATGAAATTAT
>CAIRMY010000272.1 GCA_903879775.1 uncultured Bacteroidota bacterium | reverse complement strand
TTTACATGAAGCCTGACTGCCATCTGAAATAGTTCTTATGTCATTAAATGTTCCCATACCATCAGGCAAACAAATTTTCGGTAAACTGAAATCTACAGTTGGGTTGGGATTGTTGTTGAATGTCAGGGACTTGGCAGGACTTAAACAGCCATTTTGGGTTCTGACCCTCAACTGAATGGTATATTGTTGCAGTGCAGTGAACTTCTCAACAACGTTTGCATTGGTTGTATTGGTAAAAGAAGTATTGGTTGACCATGCCCAATCTTTGATGGTTGCTCCCGCTCCTACACGGGAAGCATCAACAAAAGTTACCTCTTTGTTTTGGCAGGTTAAACCCAAGATGGAAAAATTAGCAACCGGAACACTGTCAACGTAAACATCTTGAATGATGGTATCAGTCAAACAACCTACATCAGTATAAGCAAAATACTTGACCGTGTATTTTCCAGGATTCTTGTATTTGTAATTCAGATTTTTTAACGAACTCAAATTACCATCACCCAAATCCCAATAATAACCAATGACGGGTCTACTCGTAGAGGATGTTGTATCAATAAAAGCAATTGAATCTGTGATGCAATTCGTTGTGCTGAACTTAAATCCACCTTTTGGCGGTTCAAAAACCTGCAAATCAAAATCAATTTGTTGTTCGCCTGAACATCCATCGGTGGTTGGATTGTTGGCAATTACCTGAATATTGTAAGTATTGATTGTATTGTAAACATAGGTTCCTTTCAATGTGTAGCGATAGATTCTTTTACCACTTACCAAATAAGTTGAGTCATATTTTGGAGCATTGTCCTTGGGAATTGCCGGGTAGTTGGGCACTTTCCATTCAAGCGAAAGCGGCTCATATGGCAAGGTGATCGAAATATTAAAAGGTGTGCCCTTGCAGGTAGCGGGCAGTTTTACAGTGGCATATTTGTTGTTGGTGGTTAATGTCTGGTAAAGATCTTTTACATTGGCCCCGGCATTATAGCCATAGGTTTCGGCACTTCCATAACCATAGGCAATCGCATTGAAACCAGAATCAGCCTGTATGGTATGTGATCCGACGCCAACCTGCAACTGGAAATAAGAATAGTTTGATTCTTGGGGATGTACAGTTGGTGCAACTACAGGTGCTACCCCATCAACTTTCAGAGAGCTTAATCCATTTTTATGAATGGCAATGTTGATATAATGCAAGGTAATGCCAGCGTTTGGCGTTGAATTCACTGTCACCTTATCAATCGTTTGTTCGATTGGACTCAAATAAATCATTTCGGGATCCCCATTTCCTCCAATCTGTGTATTGCCACAACTGTTGGCAGTTGTTATGTACTGGGCAACCATAATTGGTTCGTTTGATTCAATCAAATCAGGTGTGGTGCTTTGGTATTCGTAGAAAAAGGCATTTTGAAGTCCTGTTAAAACAACTCCATTTCTTTTTACTACTGTTCCGGGTTTGCTTATGGCAATTCTGTAAAAATTATTTGGCATTCGGGAAGTCGGGACTGTCAGGTATTTCTTTCCCCACGCGTTGGCTGGAAAAGCCTGCTGCATATAGTTATCAGCACTTCCAGAGCCATTGTTACAGGAAATACTCAACTTTCCTGATCCAGAAAAAACAGCAATCCGTTTGCAAGGACTTGTAGGTGTTGCAACAGACCTGATTTTTGTTCCTGTGAGGTCTTCTCCCAAAAAAGGGTTGGTTGAAGTATTTAGTCTTCCGAGTATATTATAAATCTCCCCTTTATTAAGGTTTACCTTGATGGTATCACCAGCATTATTTAAAATTGTTCTGGCACTGGGAATGATTTCAATATTGGTATTGTCTTCTGTCGCAATAACATATGAAAAACAATAGGAATAATGTTGATTGGAGACTTGCTTGTAGTTGACTGAATAATATTCACGTGCCAAAGTATTTACAGGAAACAACAAAGTGGCACCGGATACCGAAGCATTATATATATGCGCATATGCAATAATGGGAACATCTGAGGTTATGTGGATGCCCTTTCCACTTTTGCCCTCATCAGTAATTCTGGAATCTTGTGCGCCCGTCTTGGGTAAACGAGCAGAAGTAGTTACAGCATTTGCAACCACAGTATAGGTATTGGTCCACCCTAATGAGGGGATGCTCACTGTTACATTTGCATTTCGGTCTGATGTGAAATACAGTACCATGTCCTGCGCCCCACCGCCTGCGGCAACTGTTCCATTGGTATTGTACATCGCGACATGGCTCCCGTAACCTACCCAAAACTCCGTACCCTTGTTGGAAAAATCCTGTGCGAGAGATATTTCCCCAAACAAAGCTAAAACTACAAGGATAAGCATTCTTCTCATGAACATCATTTGGCAGTTTGGAAAATTAATGAAAATATGAATAAGTACAAACTCTTAGACCATTGATTCTCAGAGAGGTTTATTGTGGTTAGTGAAATTCTTCAATGCATTTGGCCCAAGGTTAAACAAGAGATCCAAAATGGATACATTGGGCCTAAACCCTATCTTATCCTCAAACA
>CAIRMY010000271.1 GCA_903879775.1 uncultured Bacteroidota bacterium | reverse complement strand
TATTCGATTCAAAATCATGCATATCAACATCTTTGATCTTTGTATAAATTAAATCATACACGCGTTCTAACTCTTGTACAATCATTTGCAAGGTACAAACCAAATGGTAAGAAATATTTTCAAAGGTGTTAGATCCTGCAGGAAATTTATACTGAAACGAAATACCGTCATCATGAATATACAATCCAGAAAATGGCAACGAGATATTGACTTGATTCACCAGATATAACCAAGAATTGTTATTTGCAAACAGTGGAATTTCCAAAAAATGCAAGTTACAGGTTGTGAGAATGTAATCTTTAAAAGGTTCATTCAAACTCACAGAAAGGATACCCATTTCATTTGGTATGTTTGGAATTTCAACGAGTAAAGATTCAATTTCAGTAGAATTTGGGAAAAAATAAGTTTCTAATTCAACACTTTTTAATTGACGATTTAATTGATTGTAAAAATTGTTTCCCATTTTATAGACTATTCGTTACTGAAACTTTCTTTTCAATTAGTTCTTGTCCAGAAGCCGATTTAGCTTCTTCTTCGGAAACACCTATGGCCGCTAAAATTTCACCGGCGTCATATGACTGCTTTTCTTCTCCGCCAAAAGTTGTTAATTCCTCTTTAGCTTGTTTTTGAGCGGCCTCCGCTTGTTCTATATTTTGCTTATAAACCTTATTTACACCACCTTTTCTCTTACTTTTGAAGAAATTCATGATCTTATCAGTCATAGCAGGACCAGTTTGAGAAGCAATATGAATTCCTCTAATTTTTTTGCGCAAGGTTGAGTCAGTATTTTTAACAGATTCTATCATTTCCGATGCAATTGAACCTGTTTTGCTTACTTTTTCATTACTCCTTAATTTATTTGCATTTTGAACATTTTCATCTGAAATACCTTTATCTTGGTTTGGAAACATTTTTTTCCTTTCTGCTGCCATTTTTCGTCTATTGGCAATTCCTTTTCCCATTTTAACCACTGAAGAGCCAATACCTATAACCGCAGAGGCAGCGGCTAACCCAATAGCTGTAGCGCCACCTGTCAAAACACTTCCTGCCACACCTAATGCCCCACCAATTACTTTTAAGGAATTTATTCCAACTCTCCACATTTTTTTCTTCATGATGTGACTACGCCATTCATTTCCTTTAGGACTTAGAGGGTTGAACGTTCTGGTTTTATGCAAATGCATTGCATCTACGCCACCTTTAAATAGGCCTTCTGCAATGGTTAAAGCACCTGTCGCAGCACCTAATCCAGCTATGGCACCTTTGGCAACACCTAATCCAATATCCTTAGAGGCAGCTGCAAATTTAACTCCGGCGGATGCTGTACTTAATGCTCCCTTAGTTAGTCCAACAGAGTTTGTCGCAATTTGATCGATTGCCAAACTTTCACCTGCTTTATCACCAGATGCTTTGGCTCTATCTAATCTATCACTTCCCTTTTTAATACCCAGAGCACCCAACCCCAAACCTACTGCACCGCCTAGGACTGAAGCACCCCCACTTGCATTGAATTTTGTTGCATCCGTATTTTTCAGAACACGTTCAGCAACCAAAGCGATACCTGTTGAAGTACCTGCAACAGCTAATC
>CAIRMY010000270.1 GCA_903879775.1 uncultured Bacteroidota bacterium | reverse complement strand
AGATCCTAGAAAATTATTTTTTGAGATTAAAAATCTAAAATTAAATTAAAACAAACCTACTACTTCTCCATTATTATCAAGTTTAATTGACGAGGCTGCTGGTTGAATAGGCAAACCAGGCATGGTCATAATTTCTCCTGTCACCACAACGATAAATTCAGCGCCTGCAGATAATCTTATTTCTCTAATTGGTACAACATGGCCACTTGGAGCACCTTTTAAGTTTGGATCAGTTGAAAAAGAATACTGAGTTTTAGCCATGCAGATAGGAAAATTTCCATAACCTTCTGACTCGTACATTTTGAATTGTTCTCTCACAATTTTGTCGGCGACTATTTCACTGGCTCCATAAATAGACTTAGCAATGATATTTACTTTTTCCCAAAGAGGAATGGAATCCTCATAAAGGTTTCTGAATTGTTGTGCACCAGATTCGCTTAGTTCGACAACTTTTTTTGCTAAATCACCAGTACCCTTGCTTCCATTTTCCCAATGGGTGCAAAGAATTGCCTCAACGCCAAGTTCCGAGCAGTATTTTTGAACTAATTTGAATTCCGCTTGAGTGTCTGTTGTGAAGTTATTAACTGCCACAACTGCTGGTATTCCAAATTGACCAATATTCCTAATATGCCGGCCCAAGTTGACTAAACCTGCTTCAACTGCTTTCAAATTTTCTTTACCTAATTTATCTTTACTTACGCCACCATGCATTTTTAATGCACGAATTGTTGCAACAATTACTGCAACCGATGGAGTTAATTTCGCTTTGCGGCACTTGATATTGAAGAATTTCTCAGCACCTAAATCAGCACCAAATCCAGCTTCGGTTACTACGTATTCACCTAGTTTTAGGGCAGTTTTTGTAGCAAGTACCGTGTTGCAACCATGAGCAATATTTGCAAAAGGTCCACCGTGCACAAATGCAGGGTTATTTTCTAGGGTTTGCACCAGATTTGGCATGAACGCATCTTTTAATAACACAGTCATTGCCCCATGAGCATTTAAATCTTTTGCAAAAATTGCCCTCTTTTCCCTGGTATACCCAATAACAATGTTTGCTAATCGTCTTTCTAAGTCTTCCAAGTCGGTTGCTAAACAAAGAATTGCCATTACTTCACTTGCCACCGTTATGTCAAAACCAGTTTCGCGAGGATAACCATTTCCAGGACCACCGAGGGACGATACGATCTCACGCAAAGATCTATCATTCATATCTAATACACGTTTCCAAGTAATTCTTCTAACATCTATGCCTAATTTATTACCCCAATAAATATGGTTATCAATTAATGCAGAAAGTAAGTTGTGAGCTGCGCCTACAGCATGAAAATCGCCAGTGAAATGCAAGTTAATATCTTCCATGGGAACAACTTGTGAAAATCCACCACCTGCAGCTCCGCCTTTCATTCCAAAACATGGGCCCAAAGATGGCTCTCTTAGACAAATAATTGCTTTTTTTCCAATTGCATTTAAGCCATCACCAAGTCCAACAGTGGTAGTGGTCTTTCCTTCCCCTGCAGGAGTTGGAGTCATGGCAGTAACAAGTATCAATTTGCCATCAGGCTTTTGCTCCAATGACTTTATAAAATCCAAAGAAATCTTGGCTTTATAATTTCCGTAGTTTAAAACCGAATCTTGGGGAATTCCAATGTTGCTAGCTATATCAACAATAGGTTTCATTGTTGAAGCGCGAGCTATTTCAATATCGGACGTCACTTAACTAATTCAGCCGATCTTTTGGCAACAAATTCATCTAATTCTTGCTTAATTGCTGCATCCATTGCAGGTGCTTCGTATTCCGCAAGT
>CAIRMY010000269.1 GCA_903879775.1 uncultured Bacteroidota bacterium | reverse complement strand
ATGATTTTATTGTTAATGGCACTTTTCATAATTTACGCAATCTGTGCTAATCTAATCATTCATTTTCAATTCTCAAAATTTTTGGCGCCCTTTTTTGGTGAGTGATTGTATTTTGCAAATGAATGTCAAATTTAGGTTGCGAAATAAAATGGTATGATAAATGTATACTTTAAGGAGTTAATATAAAACAATACCGCTCCCCAATAAACAACATTAGAAACACTTAAACGAATAAATAGAAAATGTTGATTTACCCTAATTATTAATTATTATTGCAATCACAAAAATTAATTTAATCGCAATTATGAAACTAATCAATCGCTCACAATCTATTGTGAAAAAAGCATTTTTTCTTACAATCATTTTATTTTCGATTTTAACTTTAAAGGCACAAACCCAAAATTATGTTGGAACTTCAGACGGAGACAATATAAAAGCAAACATAAGTTGGGGAAGCAATCAAAGTGTAAGCGGCAGCTATTTTTTCACTGCAAACCCATCGAGAGTTTATAAATTATCTGGAACCAATTATGTAGACGGGGAAATAGAAATCACTGAATCATTTAAGGGCAAACGCACTGGAAATGGAACACTCACCAAATCGATGTCTAAAGGCAGAATTACTTGGAGTGGCTATATCACAAATGTTGATGGTTCTAAATCATACATATCTTTGACCAGACCGAGGTAAAGTAAAAAACCATTCAATTGAGCTGAAGGGCACCTACATGTTTGAGCCCAACTCTAAAAAATATATATTCTTCCCAACCATTCAGTTTAATATAGATCCAAAGCAGTGAACACTGGTTTTATTTTAGATTCCAATATACATTTCCGAGTTTATCCATAAGCACACCTGTGTCAAAAAATTCGAAATACACCAATTCGTTATCGACAGGTTGGAAATAATCAATTTCCAATTGAAGATCCTTCAATATTGATTCCTTAACATTTGGGGTAAATTTAACGAGCGACAAATTTGGCTCAATGCGATAATAAACCGAACGCATTTGGGATGTATCCGATTTTTTCAATTCATATAAATTACCAAATTCTGAAGATTCACTTTCGGTGATAATCCAATGTCTATATTCTTCTGGTGGAAAGATGAGCATGCCATTGTTATCATGAATTGAGAGAATTCGACCAATCGTATCCTTTGATAGAAATAAAACCCTACCGTCTTCAACTCCATTTTCTGGATTAAATTTAAAATTCAATTTTGAATGATTTTCAGGTTTAATTAACCAATTTCTTTTTATGGTATTCCAAATACCTACTGCCCCATTTTCGTTTATTTCAACTTCAATTAAACCCAAAGTCCCTTTAAATTCTTCTTCTAAAAATTCACGATCGTAATAAGCACGATTTACAATATTTCCAATACTATCAATTTCACCTTTGGTGTTTATGAAATAGGTTTTATTCATTCCGTTACATAATACCCAAGTTTGATTGCTGTTGTTCATTTTTGCATCTCCAACAATTTCAAGATTTGATTTTAAACAATCACTTCCAAAGTCACCTTTGTATTTTCCACTATGGAGGACCTTATTCTTAAAAATAACCCAATAGATTTTATGCAAGTCATTATAAACAACATCAAACTTGTAAATGTCCCCATCTTTATTTCCATATTCAACATATTGACTGAAGGAATAAATATTGTATATACTGCTATCGTTTGATTTCACTTTGCGATGTAGCAATAATTTCAAACCTTCACAATTGTAATAATTCACATCTCCATTATCCTCAGCAACAAAGGCTCCTGAATGCGACAATCCTGAACTATATGATCTCAATCCATTGGTCACAAATTGATTTTTAGTGAAAATTAGACTCTGATTCGACTTATCTTTAACGAGGAAAGCCAAACGACTTTCGTCTTCATATTCGAGTATTTCAACCATCGAATATGTCGTTTTATCACACACAGAATTCCCTTTAGAATCGAAGAGTTGAACTGAATCATTTGGAAAGGAAATCTGTGTATAATATGAATTGTAATTTTCAATGAAGGCATCATTTGGCAATGGGTTATTGATGTTTAATTGATTGAGATTTCCATCGGCATAACGGTATAAAAATCCCTCAGAATCAAGAAAAATCGAAGAGGAATCTCTAATCCTGTAGCTCTTCCATTTATTGTTTACATACTTCTTATTTTTAAGATCATATAAATAATATTGATTTATATTCTCCATTCGAAAAAACAGAAAATCCTTTCCTACTGAATTTAAATGATCCATTTCGCCTTTGGGATATGAGGTTAATGTGAATTTATCTTTAAAATCTTCAGAAATAATTGTCATTTCTTGTTTTACAGAATCCGAAATGATAAAAAAATCGGACTTTCTATGAATTTTATTTCCATTGACCTCGAAAAGGACCTTGTTGTTTTCAAATATTCGGAATTGATTGTTCATTTTTTGAAAAACCTGTACCTTTCCGCGTCGATCATTGATGTAGGCAACATGCTTTAATTTGCCAATATCGAATAGGAAAAACAAACTATCGGTTTCCGAATTTGAATACACGCATCCTATTTCTTCATTAATTTCAGCTTCATCACTTAAGGTTGCTTCCATTAATTTTTTGCCAAATAAATCAACTATTGTAAGCTGCGTCAATTCATCATTTGAAGCCGATGGAATTTGCAGCACCATTTGCTCGGTTAAACTTAAATCTTTACTAAATTCATTTAGTTCCCTACCCAATGAATTCAGAATGAAATCAATTTTCAGTTCGGATTTTCCTCCTTTTATTTTAAAATTTTCTTTAATTTTATACAATGGCATCCCCAACATATTCCTTAATTCGGTCGTGATTTGTTTGCCATTTTTGCCGTAGCTCTTAAATCGCAAATACAAAGGCATTTCTTCATCAAAATCAACGTCATCGTAATCATTGGGTCCGAGCTGTTTTAACACAAATTGATTTTTGATTTGATTGATTTTAACCATTTGCTTTTTATTTTTTGAAACGAATTCCAACAGCGCAGAATTGTCCTTGTATTCATCTATAAGCTTAGCGAAGTATTCTGATTTATAGGGAATTTGATCCAATATATTTTGTATGTCAAAGTTTCCAATACGGATTTCATCCCATTTTATTTGAGAGATCCATTGGCCATTTGCAGCGAACAACCCTGATTTTTGATTCAAAACCACTTTAAACAAAGATGTTTTGCCGACCGATTGAATGTCGTTATATTTTGGTTCTAAAATGACTTTTCCAGTTCTGTCCATAAGTCCAAATAACTGATCTTTTTGAATTCTAATAAAACCAGAATTTGAGACCTTTAACGGAAATTGAGAAGTGTAAACTACTTTACCATTTTGTTCAATTACAGAATATTGATTTTTGCTTTGAACTATAGCGAGTCCATTTAGGTTGAATAAACTTGCTTCTTCAAAAAAACCGTCAAAGGCTGGATTTTGATTCGAAGATTGGACATATTGAAATTTCGATTTAGCAGTTGATCCAGCTCTGGATGAATCGAGCATTTCTTGAGCGTTGATTAATTTTGGTATTAATTTGTTAGAATGATTGGACAATTGCCCAAACATTAACGTTGAAATGGGGAGCATGAGTCCCAATGCAAAGATTTTTTTCATGGTAAATTGCAAAACTAACTGCAAGTTATGGATATAATTTAGATAACGTAAAATGTAATTAAATTAAAATGGAAGATCCTGATTGTTATCTTGATCTAAATGAGAGGTTTCATTAAAAACAATTTTATTTTGCGAAACCAATTCCATTAAATTTCGATTCGAAAATAATTGAGGTGCTATTTCTTTTACATATTCAAGAAAATAGTCATCGTTTTTAGCTGCAATTTCTAAAATGTCATTATCAATTTGAACTCGATTTTCGAGAAAAAGCAAGTTCAACTTTTTCGTCTTGATGAGTTCCAAAATCTCTAACTTGGATAAGATACTTCCCAACTGCACATTAAACATTGTTACGAAACCATTCAAATTAACATGGCAATTAAAAATTGTTTTTAATACAGCTATATTCTCACGAATTGAATTATTATATAAAGTATATAACAAAGGTGATTGTCTCAAGCAGAAAATCGCTTCCTCAATATTCCCTTCATTGAAAATTCGTTGGTATGAACTATCGGAAATCTTTGGAATTATTACTACCTGATGTAAATTTGAATATATTGCTTCGAAAAAAAATGTATCTCTTTGACTCACTTGAAATACCTCGTTAATGCGAATTCCACAATCATCATATTTATGAATTAAGTTCAAATGAAATTCATCTGAATGTGTTATAATTTCGTATAAATCAAATCCGTGTGATTCTAAATTCGGCAATGATCTCGCTAAAAACCTGTTAGAATAAACCAGATTTAAATCATGACAGTTTCCATAGATCAACTTACCAAATGAGTTGTATAAATCGTAATGTTGGATTTGGAAACAACTTAAAACGAATAGTCCATCACCATCTATTGAACACTCTTTTATACCAGTGAATAATTTAGGAAATTTATCTATAGTGTTGTCACGAGGTATATCATTTGTATTTGAAAAGAAATAAACCTCACTGGGAAAATTAGCAAATTCTGTTTGATCAAAGAGTTCTTTTATCTCCATCAGACTCAATGATTCAATTGGTCTTTCGATAAATGGCAAATATTCGACATACCAGGTTTCTGACTTAAGTAACTGAAATAAATAGACTCTGGCAATATAAAGATCAATGGAGCATCGATAAAGTTGTGATACACGTTTAAACATATAAAATTAGATTTAGCATATAACTGACGACTTTTTATATAAAACGTTGCCTATTTTGAACAAAAAAATGCAAAATGAAAATTATTTCTTTAAATCAAATTTGTTACCAAACTAAAACTATATACGATGAAATTACAAAAATCCATTTACTTTTCTGCCAGCGATCAATAATTGTAAAAGTTCTCGTAGAAATTTCACGAATCTGTTTTAAATCAAAATTGCATAGCAAATTAACCTTTTTACACAATTAAGATATAATTTCGTGTATGCTTTTACTATGTTTCCCTATTATATACTCTGAAGAGAAATATAACGAACTCAAAATCAAAAATTTAAAGTTAATGAATGAATTACAAAACATTCATTCTGAACTTAATCAAATTCAATACACGCTAACTACTCAAAAGATTTTTCATGAGCCAGATATTATATTGTCTGTCATGAAAAGTGAAAAATATGGTGACAAATGGCTAGGAAGAGTTCGGATTCCTGATGAAATGAAAATCTATATAAAAAACAATAAGAGCAATAGGATTTATTTATCATTCATCGTATGCAACGCTTCGGAATTTTCAGACAAACACGACCCAAAATTAATTGAAATGGCAAAAAAAGAAGCTGTAAGAGTTGCAATGAATAGGTTTTCGCATTTATCACTAAAATTTAAAAATAGTGATTTTTAATCGTTTTTATTTTAT
>CAIRMY010000268.1 GCA_903879775.1 uncultured Bacteroidota bacterium | reverse complement strand
GAGTGATGCATTTAGTAAAACCAACCAATCGAAATATTCTCGAGCAGTATGTAAATCATGATGAACAACGATGATGGTCTTCCCCTCCGATTTCATTTTACGAAGCAATTCCACAATCGATTGTTCGGTGGCTGCATCCACTCCAACAAAGGGCTCATCGAGTAAATACAAATCGGCCTGTTGTGCCAAGGCTCTTGCTAGGAATACGCGCTGTTGTTGTCCCCCAGAAAGTTGTGAAATTTGTCGGCTTGCATAGTCTTGCATATTCACTTGTTCGAGTGCTTCTTGCGCAATGGCTTTATCTTCTGGAGAAATACGTTGAAACATTCCGCGTTTTTGAAAACGGCCCATCAACACCACATCCATTACGGTAGCAGGGAAATCCCAATCTACTGTTTGTCTTTGGGGAATGTACGACACACGTTGACGAACATCGCCCAAGTCTTTGTCGAAAATTTTCGAATAGCCCGAATTAAGCGGCACTAGGCCCAAAATTGCTTTTAACAAGGTAGATTTCCCTGCTCCATTGGGCCCCATAATACCAATGATTTGTCCTTGCGGGAGCGTAAAATCAATTGACCACAATACCGGTTTACGGTGATAAATTACCGTGAGGTTATGTGCTTCGATGGATGGATTCTGAATTTCCGGCATATTAGCGTAAAGCTTTAGCAATTGTATTTGCGTTGTAGCGCAGCATTCCTTTGTATGTGCCTTCGGGAGTTCCGGCTTTTCCCATTGAATCGGAAAACAAGGTTCCACCAATAATAACCCGATGCCCTTTTGAAGCACAACCTTCGATTACCGCTTGCAATGATTTTTGAGATACTGAACTTTCTACAAAAACGGCTTTTATTTTTCTGCTAACGAGTAAGTTAACCATGTTGCTAACATCCTGTAGTCCATATTCAGAAACGGTTGAAATGCCTTGTAAACCTCGAACTTCCATGTTATTTGCTAATCCAAAATAACGAAAGGCGTCGTGCGATGTAATAAGAACACGTTGATTGGCAGGGATCGATTGAATGCTTGTATACACTTCTTCTTTCACCTTTTCAAGAGTATCGCGGTATGCACGATAATTTTTTCCAATACGAGCAGAATCGTTTGGAAACAAATGTTGCAATGTATCAGAAACACCATGAACACCATATAACCAAACTCCAGGATCCATCCAAAGGTGAGGATCGATAGTTTGTGTTCCATCTCCAGCACGTTGCAATTGGTTTTCCCAAACATAATCGCCCACCGCTAAAACGGGTTTGTTTCGTGCAATTTTATGAAGTACCTCAACCATTTTTCCCTCTAAATGCTGACCACTGTATAGGATAATATCGGCTTCAGAAAGTAAATTCATATCGCCCTGCGAAGCTTTGTACAAATGAGGATCGACGCCAGGGCCCATTAAAACATGTATATCGACTAAATCGCCTAATACATTTCGGGCCATATCGGCCACCATGCCTGTTGTTGCAACAAGCTTCTTTTTTCGATTATTGGTTTGTTCCGATGGAGAAGAACACGCATAAAAAAGGGAAATCAAACAATATAGTAACACGCCAGATAAACGCTTCATCGATGCCAGTATTTGAGTACGAAGATACTATTTATATTCATCTAAATATATTTTTAGATGAATCTAAATTTTCGATTAGGATTCTAATTTATTGGGAGACAAAAACTGAAACCATGGTGAATATTTCAGTGATTGATTGAACCGATTTTTTTTCGAAGGAGAAAATTATTCTACCATACAAACTGTTTAGAAGTTCGATGAGAGTGTTTTTGAAAAAAAACGCAGGCATAAATAAATGAGTCAATAATGAGAACGGATAATCTGCGCT
>CAIRMY010000267.1 GCA_903879775.1 uncultured Bacteroidota bacterium | reverse complement strand
ATTCAGACGACGAAAGTTCACTGGGTTTAAATCAAATCAAGGAAGCATTTAGCAGAGCATCAAAAGACAGTAAAATCAAAGGCATTGTTTTAATGCCTGGATTATATTCTAGTGGATTGGCGAATGCCGATGAAATTAGAACTTACATAAGCGAATTCAAAAAAACACAAAAATGGATCATTGCCTATGGCGAAATTTATACGGAACAAGCATTTTATATAGCCTCGGCTTGTAATGAAACCTATTTAAATCCTAAAGGAATGTTAGAATTTAACGGTCTATCATCAAATATTGTGATGTATAAAGGAATGTTAGATAAATTAGGTGTCGATTTTCAAGTATTCAGAGTAGGCAAATTTAAAGGCGCTGTTGAGCCATTCATCCAAACAAAATTATCTGACGAAAATAAATTCCAAATTAAAACTTACTTAGAATCACTTTATACTTATCAAGTTCAAGAAATTGCAAAATCTAAAAGCACCTCATTCGACAGTTTATGGAATATAGCAATGAAGGGAGATGTTTTTACAGCAAAAGATGCTAAATCTAAGCAATTGGTAAATGGTCTTTTATATGAAAATGAAGTTTGGGATGTTGTTAAAAACAAAGTAAAAGATTACAAAAAAATAAGTACTTCTAACTATTTAAAGAGCGAAGACAATTACACCTATTCAGAAAATAAAATTGCCGTGATTTATGCTGAAGGTGAAATTATGCCGGGTACAAACAACAACAATGATGGAATCGGATCTGAATCTTTTGTAAAGGAGTTGATTAAAGCTAAAAATGACAAATCTATAAAAGCAATTGTGATTCGTGTGAATAGTCCGGGTGGAAGTTCTATGGCGAGCGATATTATTGCTCAAGAAGTTAGAATGACTAAAAAAATAAAACCAGTGGTTGTTTCTTTTGGAAATGTTGCTGCCAGCGGAGGATATTACATATCGTGTGTTGCAGACAGTATATTTGCGCTACCAAACACCGTGACTGGCTCAATCGGTGTGTTTGCCATGATAGCAAATACAGAGAATTTATTTGGTCAAAAACTTGGATTGGGCTACGAAAGCGTGAATTTAGGCGAGATGTCCGAAATATGGCGACCCGACCAAGCACTTAGCCCTGCACAAGGCATGATGATGCAAAAAGCAGTAAACGATATTTATGAAGATTTTATAGGCATTGTTTCAGAAGGTAGAAAAATTGAAAAAACTGCTGTGAATGATCTTGCCCAAGGAAGAGTTTATTCCGGAAAAGATGCTCTTAAGTTAAAATTGATTGATGGATTGGGCGGACTCAACAGAGCACTGTTATCTGCAAGCAGAATGGCTAAAATCAAAGAATACAGAGTTGTAGAATATCCTGAAAGTAAATCATTCATTGACCGTTTAATGAATAAAACAAGCAATGATGAAGCTAAAATGAAATCACTCATGTGTGAAATGGGTTTGAATTCAAAAACCATTTCTGAGTTAAAAGCAATCGGTAGAATGCAAGGAATGCAAATGAGATTACCTTGGTCGATTGAAATTCGATAATTGTCGATTTTGGAAACTCAAAACTCTCTAATAGTTTCCTAGTGTATTTATTTTAATTACATTTGCGCAAATAAAAATGGAATTAGGTCTAAAAATACAATTCGCCGCAGAAAAGTTATTCAACAGATTTGGGGTAAGAAGTGTTTCAATGGACGATGTTTCTAAAGAAATAAACATTTCGAAAAAAACACTTTACAAATGCTTTCGAGATAAAAACGAGTTGATTTCAACAACTGTTAACATTCACATAGACAGAATGGAAACAGCGATACTCGAAATTAAGCTGTGTCAATCACACGCAATTAAACAACTCAACGATCTTACAAAGTTTGCAATTGAGCAATCTAAATCAATTAATCCGAACATGATATTCGATTTGAAAAAATATCATCCCGAAATTTATCAAGTTTTAGTTGTTCGGAGGGAATCACATTCATTGGTGAGAATTCAAGAAAATATTGAATTAGGGAGATTACAAGGATTTTATAGAAATGATTTTGATGAAAAAATCATAGCCAAAGCATTCTCAAAACTCACATTTACAACATTTGACTCTTTCGATGAAAGCTTATCAATTGAGGACGCAAAATATACCATTTCAGAAATCATGAAATACCATATCCGTGGAATTGCAACAGAATTGGGAAAAGAAGAATTAGAAAAAATTAATTGGAATTAAACTAAAATATGAAAAAATATCTATTGGTCTTATTTGCGAGTGGTATTGGACTACTCAATGCGCAGACAAATCAAACATTGCAATTAACGTTAAAGCAAGCTATAGCTACTGCTGAAGCGAACAATGTTGAATTAAAGAAAGGTAAAATTGACATTGATTTATCGAAAGAAACGGTTCGTCAAACTACAGCGATAGGTTTACCACAAGTCAATATTTCTGCAGGGTACCAACAGTTCATAACGATACCTGGACAATGGGTTAAGAATTTCGCAGGCCCAAGTCCTGAATATTTATTCT
>CAIRMY010000266.1 GCA_903879775.1 uncultured Bacteroidota bacterium | reverse complement strand
CCAATCCATGCCAATTCCATCGACGAAATTTTTTTGGCTTTCCTCATGCCTTCGTAACTTTTTATAATTAAACCCGTGTCTATACCCAATTTTTGATAGTCTGGCACCACCCCGAAAATAATCGCTTTGGCTTTGGCAATGCTTCCTCTACTCCATAAAAACTTGATCTTATTCCACCATGACAACCGTCCCTCAAAATTGCAAAAAACTTCATTTAATTCTAATATGCTTACAAAAAATCCTACCGGACGCTCTTTGTGATATGCAAAGACAGCAAATTCAGGATACATCGCATATTTCATCGATTTGAACCGCTTTAACAGCACTTCGCGTTTCAATGGCATGAAATCTTCATGAAACGCCCAAGCTTGATTGTAAATCGCCATAAAGTCTTCAACGTATTTATCAATCTGAGCGAAATCTAAAAATTCAAACCGGTAATCTGATTTACCCAATGCACGATTCGCAATTGCTTTAAACCTCGTATAATTAAATTCATCAAACGCAATGTCGTATGTCGTTTGCTCTATCTCCCGCTCATAACCCTGTCCCTCAATGAAATTCTGATAATAATGAGGATTGTAATTTTCTAGATATGATGGCTTTTTGTTTCCCTGAATTAACAATCCCCAAAAACTATCTTTATCGCCAAAATTAACGGGAGCCAAAATCTTAGCACATCCTTTATCTTTTAACCATTTTTCGGCAGTTTCAATTAAGGCAACTGCGTAACTTTCATTTTCTACAACTTCAAAAAATCCCCAAGCTCCAGATGGTTTTCCCTGCTTCATTTCATAAAATGCCGCTATCCTGCCTACACAAACATCTTTTTCAAACAACAACCACCTCTCAGCTTCACCATGCTCAAAACGTTTGTTTTTTGAGGGATCAAAGACAGCTTCTACATCTTCAATGATTGGCATCACATAATTTTTATCGAACCGATAAATTGACTTTCCCAAATCATGGAATTCATGAATTTGTTGCGCGTTTTTGTGACTAATTTTAAGGATTTCCATTTTCTAAAGAAATTTGTTCATCACCAGGCATGTAACCCAAATAAGTAATGATAAATTGAAACATTTCATCGGAAGCCCGCATGCTCGATCCTCCGTATTCTAAACGCTCCGACACCATTTGAGGCGGATGATGAGGGTTGTTGGGATTTGAAACGGTATTGTCAAATTCTGCAACGGCAAAAATGGTGCTTCCACGAGGAATGTGAACCATTTTTTTAAACGTATAAAAATACTGCCATTTGAAATTCCATTTTGGAATGTGAATGAGTTTCACTGTATCTCCATTTGGTTTCACCGCAAACGCAATGAGATTTTTGCCCAACAAATGCAAATGAGGGTTCACCGTGAGCACCGAAATATCCTCGCCAATGGTGAATTGCGTGACGTGTTTTGTAATTTTATTCGGAGGGATATTGAGCGGTGGCACAATCTTACTGACACCATTTGTACCCAACATCAACTCGCCTGTACCCCTTTTGGGAGGTGTATTTGTGAAAAATATATTGATTTTACTGCCATCAACAACAGTTTTAGAACTAGGTCCGTAATGCACATCGTTCCCAACAATTGTAAATTTTCCAGACACAGGTATGGTGCCAATTCCATCGGGGTACATCACCCCTTTCACACCTGGTAAATAGTTCACAACCGAGTGAATGCGCTCAGGAATGGTTCCGTCTTCGTTTAACAAACTGCGCTGATAGTCCATCACTTCCTTTGTTTCTCGCGGACTGCCCACCGCATTGGTTGGTGTGATTTCTATTTTGAAGGGATTGATTTGAATGTTCTTAGCCGATGGGCCCTCATAATTAATCAAATGCCCATTAAAGTGATGCAATAATTTCTGTTGACCTGGCACAAATTCAATGGCACGAATGTATTTAGGATGCGGCTCATTGTAGGAAATTCGGGTATAAAAAAATCGATCTAAATCTCCGGAATGCAATAAAACGGTATCTAGCGATAAAACCAAATCTGGCTTACCCAAATGGCTTTCATATGTTGGAATATTTTTGAAAACATTTGAGGAATTTGACCCTTCAACACAACCATTTTTCACCCAGCGTTGGATGAGATTGATTTGCGATTGACTGAGGAAATTCTCTCCCACATAATGTTCATAGTTGGGATCGGCGGGCCAAGGCGGCATGATGCGTGCAGCAGTTACTTTCGCGATGGTTTTTGCCTTGTTCTTAACCTTTTCGAAACTGGTTAAAGCAAACGGCGCTCCGCCTCCAGTTCTGTGACAACGAACACAATGATTGATAACAATGGGCGCAATATGCTCAGTAAACGTAGGATTTTGAATCGCGTCTAAATCTGCTTCTTTAGACACTTGTGTGCATGCAAATACGCCAACAAATAAAATAAGAGCCACCAAAATGCGTTTCATGATGTCAAAATTAAGGTTTTTTAGGGAATTCAATGTAGCAACCTTTGGCAGGTGTATGCGAAACGGTTACATCTCTATGATTTCTAATTTGTTGAATGGCATTTTTAAGAAACTCTTCTGAATGATTTGGCCTAAAATGCATGGCACCCAACTCTTTCACCCGATTATCGATTGCACCTGAATACAATTTCCGACAATTTTTATCCAAAACCACAACCTCTGGAAACATGGAAATTTCCAAAGCTCCTGCAATGTCCAAAGCATGATCTTCAAAAACTGAAACCTTGGTATTCGGCGATTTCGTAAACGTAGAATCTAAAAAATCCCATTGCTCATTTGCATTCACTTTCAAAAAAATCCATTGAAATGAATCTTTGGGAAGACTTTGAAATAGGTCGCGTAAAACAGAAGTATATAAAACACAGACTGGACATTCATTTGAATATGTGACTACAACTGTGAAAGGTTTTTCATTGATTTTATCATTGAATTTAGATACAACATCATTTGAATCAGTGCCAGCACATGAAAAAATAAATAAACCCAAAATACAAATCAAAAGTCTCATTTATAATTGTTTGGCTTTGGCATAATCCCACAAAATCATTCCACAAGTAACGGCCACATTGAAAGAATGTTTGGTTCCAAGCTGCGGAATTTCGAGGCAAGCATTGCATTGATCGATCACATCTTGCGAAACGCCATCAATTTCATTGCCCATTACAAAAGCAATGGGTTGATTTGGATATTGAATATTTTTGAGGGACACTGAACCCTCGGCTTGTTCAATGGCATACACAAAAAAGCCTTGTTGTTGCAATGATTTTACAACATCTAAAGTGGATTGATTGTATTCCCAATGAACTGATTTTTCGGCACCAATGGCCGTTTTGGTAATTTCACGATGCGGAGGACAAGCAGTAATTCCACACAAAAACATGGTTTTCACCAAAAAAGCATCGGAAGTTCTAAACATAGATCCCACGTTATTCATGCTTCTCACATTGTCTAAAACCAAGCAAATTGGCCATTTTTCAACCGATTGAAATGCTTCAACTGTAAGCCTTCCCAATTCTGTGGTTTTTAATTTTCGCATTTCTGCAAATATACGTTGTGAAATTTGTTGAATAAAGGGGGAAAACTGATTGTTTTTCATCGACCTTCACGCATTATTTTCGTATTTTATATGTCTGGAAAATCTACTGCCGAAAAAGAAACCCCTCTGATGAAACAATACAATCAGATAAAGGCCCAGTATCCGGGCGCAATCTTATTGTTTAGAGTGGGCGATTTTTACGAAACCTTTAGCGACGACGCCCGCGTTGCCAGCAAAGTTCTCGGAATTATTTTAACCAAAAGAAGCAATGGCTCTGCTTCTGAAATGGAATTGGCAGGTTTTCCTCACCATTCTTTGGATACTTATTTGCCTAAATTGGTCAAAGCTGGCTACCGCGTAGCTGTTTGCGATCAACTCGAAGATCCTAAAGCAACCAAAACCATTGTAAAACGTGGCGTGACCGAACTGGTGACTCCTGGCGTGAGCTATAACGATAAAGTTCTTGAGTCAAAAGAAAGCAACTACCTCGCGTCCCTCATGAAAATAAACGATGTCTGGGGTTTGTCGCTTTTAGACATAAGCACCGGTGATTTTCAATGCACCCAAGGAGATCCAATGTTTGTTCAAAAAATGCTGAGCGGCTTCAAACCTGCGGAATGGGTATTGCCAAAAAAAATCAGCACCGAGGCCTTTGAAACCTTTGGTAAACCTAGCTCCTACCAGTTTTTAGAAGATTGGGTGTACCAAATTGAATATTGCGAAGAAAAACTCAACCGTCAATTCAACACCAAAACGTTGAAAGGATTTGGAATTTCTGATTTGCCGAGTGCCATATTATCGGCCGGAGCAGCGTTACAATACCTCGAAAACACGCACCATAACAACACCGGGCATATTCAAAAAATATCGAGACTCGATGAAACGGCTTATGTTTGGCTCGATGGATTCACCATTCGAAACCTCGAATTGGTGCGTCCCATTTATCCGGAAGGCAAAAGTTTGATGGAAGTCATCGACCATACTGCAACCCCAATGGGTGCCAGATTGTTAAGAAATTGGGTTCTACTGCCGTTGAAGAACAAACAATTGATTGAATCCCGATTAAATTTGGTTGAAACGTTTACCCAAAACAAAGTTTTGCTGGTACATAGTGCCAATAAACTCAAAGACATTGGCGATTTACAGAGACTCATTTCTAAAGTTGCCCTGAAGCGCGTAAATCCTAGAGAGTTACTGCACCTGAGCCGAAGTTTAGAAGCAGTAACCAATTTAAAAGAAACCTTTTTAGAATCTGGATTTCCGGTATTGGCAGAAGCCGCAAAAAGAATTTCTGAACATGGTTCTTTGCGTCATATCATAGACACACAAATTGCCGAAAATGCACCCATGGTGGTGAGTAAAGGTGGTGTATTTTTATCGTCTGTTCACCCAGAGTTGGCAGAACTACGCGATTTAACCACCAATGGAAAAGACAAACTCATTGAAATTCAACACCGTGAAAGCGAAGAAACACGCATTCCTTCCTTGAAAATTGGCTTTAACAATGTGTTTGGATATTATTTAGAGGTTACAAATGTTCATAAAGACAAAGTTCCAGAGAGGTGGATACGCAAGCAAACATTAAGCAATGCTGAGCGATACATAACCCCGGAACTGAAAACCTATGAAGAAAAAATTCTTTCTGCGGAGGATAAATCCATGGCGTTAGAAGCTCAACTTTGGGAGAGCTTAATTGAAAATATTGCCCAAATGGTTAATCCCATACAAACTGATGCTGCGTTGATTGCTGAATGGGATGTATTGGTTGGATTTGCGCAACTGGCAACCGATAAGCATTATTCCAAACCATCGATAAATGAAGGACTTGGGCTAGAACTAAAGAATTGCAGACATCCGGTCATTGAAAGTCAAATGCCACCTGATAAGGCATATATACCAAACGACATTTCCCTAAATAATTCCGATCAACGGATGATTATTTTAACTGGTCCAAATATGAGTGGTAAAAGTGCAATTTTACGACAAACGGCGATCACTGTTTTGCTTGCTCAAATTGGGAGTTTTGTGCCATGCAGCAAAGCAGAAATTGGCCTTGTCGATAAAATTTACACCAGGGTTGGTGCGAGCGATAACATAAGTTTGGGGGAAAGTACATTCATGGTAGAAATGAGCGAAACAGCGAGTATTTTGAACAATATTAGTGAAAGGAGTTTGGTACTTCTCGATGAAATTGGAAGGGGAACAAGCACTTACGATGGTGTAAGTTTGGCTTGGAGCATTGCTGAGTTTTTACAAAGTCACCCATTCAAACCGAAGACACTTTTTGCAACGCATTATCACGAGTTAAACGAATTGGAAGAGAAAGCCGAAGGCATTAAAAACTTCCATATTGAAATTCGGGAGCAAGCCAATACAATTATTTTTCTTAGAAAATTAAAACGAGGTGGCAGTGAGCACAGTTTTGGTATTCATGTTGCGCAACTAGCGGGAATTCCCAATAGTGTTTTATTGAGAGCTTCTGAAATTTTAACATCGCTTGAAAAATCACGAAGCCAACAAAGTCAGCGCCAGTCGCTAAAACAAATGGAATCAAAACCAGTTTATCAAATGAACATGTTTCAAACCGACGATCCAATGTTCACAGAACTCAAGAAAGCCTTAAATATGGTTGATATCAATTCTATCACCCCTATTGAAGCATTATTGAAGTTGCAGAATATGAAGAAAATCATTAATTAGGGTTATAGGATTATGAGATTATTGGATTATTAGATTGCAACTATTATAAACCTTAAACTAAAGAAATCAACGACTAAATTATAACTTACATTCTTCAGTTGACATGATCAAAATTTAAGTTTACGGTTTATTACACTTGAAATTCCTATAAACCTTTATAAACCCTTATAAACATTTATAAACCTTTAAAATGAATAATTCACCCCCAACGCAGGTAAAAACGGCAATTGGTCTACTCTTTGGTTTTTAATTCTGTCGAAGTAGAAGATGTTGTTACGGTCGTAAACATTTGTAATGCTCAAAATGGTATTAAATTCACGTTTGTTAGCCAATTTCCAAGTTCTCTTCACTGAAAAATCTAAGCGGTGATAATATGGTAAACGACCATCATTTAACCCAGCATATTCAATTCCCAACTGTCCATTGCCTTTGGTATAATCGGTGCCAATGCCCGTTCTAAAGTCGTACTTTTCATAATACCCTTGGGTTTGAGTGAATGGAAACCCGCTGCCAAAATTCCAACGCAATGAAACCTCCGTTGGGTTCTTCTTATCAAACTCATAAGAAACCATGGCGTTCGCATTGTGTCTACGGTCGAAGATTGGTTGATATGTTTTAAAACCATCGTAACGATTGACCCACGATAAAGAGTAAACCATCCATACATACCAACCTTTATGGCTATATTTATATGAAATATCTCCACCGTAGGCATTTCCAGATTCGACCATAAAATTCTGACGCAATCTTTCAGGTTTATCCTGGTTAAATTCATCGTCTTCGAATAATTTATCGCGATTGATATTGGTAATTTGAGGGAAATATTTGATGAACCCTTCTAAGTTTAACGTTTGGTGTTTTGAAAGTTTATAATCAAACCCTGCCACCATATGATTCGATTTTTGCAAACTATGTGTCAACGGTTTACCATCAAATGTTTTTGGAAGATTGTCGGGTCCTGATAAAAAGCCATAGAATAAATTCACAACATCTCTATCGCTAATTGCCGATAACAGATTTTGAGAATACATTCCTGCTGCAAATTTAATTCCCAAACGAGGTCCTGGCATAAATCGAATTTGGAAACGCGGTTCTAGGCTCTGATTGCCCAAGGAAGCGTAATATTGAGCTCTAATGCCAAAATTGGCAATGAAATATTTTCTTACAAACTTATAATTGGCAAAGCCATTCATTTCAGTTGTACTTTCATCTTGCTTAATTGATCGACCATTCGAATTTACAATGTTAAAGATGGTTCTAAACCCATTGATTTCAATTCCCCACTTTAACTCGTCTTTTTTAAAGTTGTATGAGAAATTCATACCTAAATTAAATCCGCCAATACTGCTTGAGCGGGGGTCACCTTTAGTTTCAATTTGTTTAATTCCATAATCACTATACAAGAAATAGCCATCCACTCTTGTTTTTGCTTGTTCCGGAACAACTAAAAATTTCCCTCCAAAACCAATAGACTGCCAACCGTAGCTGGTTGAATTCGGAAAATCTACATTGTCGGTATAATTAAAGGCATACAATTTCGTGTAGCCTCCAGTTGATGAATTGCTACTGAATTTTATGAATAAATCGCCAAACGTATAGGGCAATTTAGCGGGATTTGCGTATGGATAAAAGATTTTGGAAGAATGTTTTAGATAGGAGTTCCTGTAGGAAATGGCGAAGCTTGAGTTTCCTTCGCCGGCTTTAAATTTTTGCAAAGGTCCTTCTAACAATACTTTCGAAGAAAACGTATTCATGCCCAACTTACCTCTCAACCTATTTCGGTCGCCATCTCTGGTTTTCACATCCACAACCGCAGAAATTCTCCCGCCATATTCTGCTCCAAATCCTGCAGAATAAACATCGGTTGTTTGAATTAAATCTGTTTCAAATACGCTAAAAAGTCCGATTGAGTGAAACGGATTGTAAATGGTCATACCATCTAACATTACTTTATTCATGATAGGTGAACCACCACGGATGTACAATTGACCACCTTGGTCTCCACTAAATACCACACCTGGTAAAATTTGTAAGTATTGAATGATATCTGGTTCGGCACCCACTGCTGGCATTTTAGCAAGCGTTTTGGCATCGATGGTTTGAACTGCAATTTGAGGATCTTTATTTTTACCTTTGACATTGATTTCCACTTCTTCCATCACCTGAAGTTTAGATAAGTAAAAATCTTTCCTTGCAATTGCATTGGGATAAACATTGGCCACCATAATGGCGGTATCATAGCCATTTGCAAAGCAAAATACACGGTAACGGCCTACAGGAACATTGGTAACGGCAAAAAATCCATCTGCATCGGATGTTGCAGTGCGATTAATTTCAGCAACCCAAACATTTCCCGATTGTATTCTATCTCCGTTCTCACCATTGTATATAAATCCTCTAACTTCTCCATATTCAACACTTTCAGCACCTGAAATTTTATTTTGTGCCTGAATTTGTACAATAAAAATGAACGTTAGGATTGCCGCAAACCACTTTTTCATATAAAGTTACGAAAATAAGCGAATATTCTGACAATTTAATTCAAAAGGAATACTAATTTTGCAAGCAATGGTTTATCGCTTTAAAATTTGGTTCGAACACCAAGATGATATCATTAGATGGATTGATGTAAAACCATCTACGACCTTCTTTGACTTCCACAATGCAATTCAAGATGCAATTGGATTCGACAAAAAAGAACTGGCTAGCTTTTATGTTAGCGACAATAAATGGAAACGTTTGTTTGAGATTATGCTTGAAGATATGTCTGATTCTGGACAATCGGATGATGATTTGCCAATGATTTTGATGAAGAATGCTAAGTTGAGAGAATACGTGAATGATCCACATCAAAGATTTATCTATGTAACTGATTATTTGGCAAATTGGACATTGTTCTGCGAATTGATTTCTATTGCCGATACCAACGATAAACTCACGTATCCCAATTTATTTAAATCAGAGGGAAAAGCGCCTCGCCAAAGAGAAGACAGCAAATTCAAAATGCTCGACGACAATGAGTTTGATGCACTTGCAGCTAAAATATTGGCTTCTAAAGGTATCAAAAATGAATTGACCGACGAATTGAGCGAATTGGAGGTTGACGACGACGGTGAAGACGAGGAAGATGAAAACGAATTAGGATTCAATTCTTACGGCGATAGCACCGACGAAATGGATATGGACGGTTTCGTTGAAGACAAGCAACCTTAAATCATGCAAGGGCAGATCATAGTTATTGGTGGCCCCACTGCCTCTGGAAAAACTAAATTAGCCATTGATGTTGCCAAAAAACTTGGCACCGAAATCATCAATGCCGATTCTCGTCAAATTTATAAAGAACTCAACATTGCCGTTGCCAAACCAACTCAAATTGAGCTCGATACAATAAAACATCACTTTGTTTCTCACGTGAGCATTCACGAGCATTTTTCGGCCGGAGATTATCAAAAACAAGGACAAGAAACGCTCAACCAGGTGCTTCAAACCTATGGATCTGCTGTCATTTGTGGCGGAACTGGTTTATACATCAAAGCGCTTTTGGAGGGACTTGATGAACTCCCTGAAATTGATGAAGATTTGAGGGTGTCCATTGAAAATCAATTTTTAGAGAAGGGACTTTGGTTTGTAAAAGAACAACTCTTGGCCTTGGATTCAAACGCTGCCGAATTTGTAAAGCTCGACAATCCCTCAAGAGTCAAAAGAGCCTTAGAATTGGTGATACAATCTGGGAAACCATTGATTGAAATATACAAAAAAACGAGCACAATTCCAAATAATACCAATGTTCATCATTATTGTTTGGAAATGCCAAGGCATCAGTTATACCACAAAATCAATCAACGCGTTGATGCAATGGCTCAAGCAGGGCTGATTGAGGAAGCCCGTAATTTGTTTCAATTCAAAGATTTGAAAGCACTTCAAACCGTTGGATATTCTGAATTATTCGATGCTTTTGAAGGAAGAGGAACTGAAGCTGAAGCCATTGAAAAGATTAAGCAGCATACCAGGAATTATGCAAAAAGACAAATTACATGGTTTAAAAACCAATTTTCGTCTAATTGGATTTCTCCTGAACATGCATTCAACACTATATTTGCAAAAACATGAACGAAGCACTCATAAGTTTACTCACATTAACCATTTTAGAGGTGGTTTTGGGTATCGATAATATTATTTTCATTTCAATTCTAGCCGCGAAAGTTCCCGCAGACCAACAAAACAAAGCCAGAAACTATGGTCTTATGTTAGGGATGGCTGTTCGTATTATTCTTTTATTTGGACTTAATTTTATTCAACAACAAGACAAACCATTATTTATCATTTTTAACAATGGCATTAGCGGCAAAGATCTATTGCTAATTGTCGGCGGTTTATTCTTATTGTATCAAAGTGTTCATGAAATTCATGAAAAAATGAAAGGTGTACAAGAAGAAATTAAAGATAGAACTTCAGCTAAAGGTTGGTCGGGTATAATCTTACAAATGATTCTAATTAACGTTGTATTTAGCTTAGATAGCGTAATTACAGCGGTTGGTATGGCTAAAGAGCTTTGGGTCATGATTGCTGCAGTGGTTATTTCTATGATCATTATGCTGATTGCAAGCAAGCCAATTTCTGATTTTGTAAACAACAACCCTTCAATTAAAATTCTTGCACTTGCTTTCCTTGTAATGATTGGAATGTCTTTGTTAGCAGAAGGTTTCCATCAGCACATCAATAAAGGATATATTTACTTTGCAATGGCATTCTCATTCGGAATAGAATTAATCAATTTACGCGTCGACAAAAAGTCTGCCAAAAGACCAAAGTAAGAGAAGGTTTATAAAGGTTTATGAGGTTTATAAGGGTTTATGAGAGTTTATGAGGTTCATTATGACAACTTTAAACTCTAAACGTTAAACACTAAACTTTAAATTAAAGATTATCAAACCTATAAGTCTCATCGATCGGACTTTCGTGATTCAATTCAACCACAGAGTTTAACAAACCTGTTTCCATGTCGTAAACCCAACCGTGTATTTTAGGTCCTTGACGGTGTATCCATGCCTTCTGCACCACACTGGTTTTAACCAAATTATTCACTTGTTCAATTACATTGATTTCAACCAATTTATTGACTTTATCTACCTCATTATCAACTAAATCGATTTCCGCACGATGATGAAAATAAATATCCTTCAAATTACGCAACCACTTATTTAATAAATCATAGTTCGTATGTGTCATAGAGGCTTTCACACCTCCGCAACCCGTATGTCCGCAAACAATGATATGCCTTACTTTTAAATGGGTTACGGCATATTCTAGTACACTGAGTAAATTCAAATCGGTATGAACCACCAAATTTGCGATGTTTCTGTGAACAAACAACTCACCTGGTTGTGCACCAATGATTTCATTTGCTGGTACACGACTATCGCTACAACCGATCCAAAGATAATCAGGATTTTGGTCTTTCGCCAAATTGGTAAAATAGTCGTTGTCTACTTCTAATTTTTCTTTGGCCCATGCTCTATTGCTGAGCATTAATTTGATTTTAT
>CAIRMY010000265.1 GCA_903879775.1 uncultured Bacteroidota bacterium | reverse complement strand
ATACATGATCCAATATTTTCTTTCCGATAAATGTGCCTAAAATGCTTACAACCAATAAAATGGGAATCAAATACAAATCGTGCTTGTGGACATATCCATTACTGGCATACACCACCGCCCTAGAGGCATCGATGGCCAAATCTATCACCGCAGACGTTGCAATGAACACCTCAATTTTCAAATCAAAAGCAGCCAAGGTCAAACAAACAACGCTAAACATTAAACGCTAAACCCTAAATTTCACAATCTCCTCCACCACTCCTGGATCCAACAGCGTGCTGGTATCTCCGAGGCTTTGGAGTTCGCCTTCTGCAATCTTGCGCAAAATTCTTCGCATAATTTTACCACTTCGCGTTTTTGGCAATCCACTCACAATCTGAATTTTGTCGGCTTTCGCAATCGGACCAATCAATCGGCTAATGGTTTCGTTGATATCGCGTTTGATCAAGTCTTTATCGTGGGTATGATCCGTACAAATCACAAAAGCGTAAATTCCTTGCCCTTTAATGTCGTGAGGATACCCCACAACCGCACTTTCAACCACCCCAACGTGCATATTGATTGCATTTTCGACCTCGGCGGTGCCAATTCTATGGCCGCTCACATTTAGAACGTCATCGACCCTTCCCGTGATTCTATAATTTCCCTCCGAATCACGATAAGCGCCATCGCCAGTGAAATATAGATTTTCGTAAGTTGCAAAATAGTTTGTGTAGCAACGATGGTGATCGCCATAGGTGGTTCTCAACATACCTGGCCAAGGGAATTTGATGCATAAATTTCCATGCACGAAACCCGTTTCAGCGTTGATTTCGGTGTTTTCAATGCCTTTTTCATCCACCAACAGCGGCTGAATTCCAGGCAATGGCAACGTTGCCCAAGCGGGTCGACTCGGCGTAATTCCTGCCAAATTTGAAATCATGACACCCCCAGTTTCTGTTTGCCACCAAGTATCAACGATCGGACAATTTTTCTTGCCCACGTTTTCGTCGTACCAATTCCAGGCCTCTTCGTTAATGGGCTCACCAACGGTTCCCAATACGCGCAATGACGAGAGATCGCGTCCCTCAAAAACACCTGTTCCAAAAGTCATCAAACTTCTGATGGCAGTTGGCGCCGTGTACAAAATATTGACATTATGCTTCTCCACGATGTCCCAAAATCTTCCAGCATCCGGATACGTTGGAATGCCCTCAAACATCAACGTTTTCGCTCCTGCAAGCAACGGCCCGTAAACAATGTATGAATGTCCCGTAATCCAACCGATATCTGCGGTGCAAAAATGCAGCTCATTCTCTTGATATTGAAACACTTGCTCAAAGGTATAATTCGCCCAAACCATATATCCGCCACAGGTATGCACCACGCCTTTTGGCTTGCCGGTACTGCCCGAAGTATATAAAATAAAGAGGGGATCTTCAGCGTTCATGATTGCTGGAGGGACATTTGCTTTCCCCACCAATTCCATTTCCTCTTCCCACCAAATATCGCGGCCTTTGAGCATGTTCACCGGTTCTTTTGCATGGGTAAGGACAATGACTTTCTGCACAAAATCGCACTTTAGCAGCGCATCATCAATCACTGGCTTTAGAGGGATGATTTTATTGCCACGATAAGCAGCATCCTGGGTAATCACAAATTCCGCTTGGGCATCAATGATTCTATCGGTGATACTTTGCGCACTGAATCCCCCAAAAATAACACTATGAATGGCACCAATTCGGGCACATGCAAGCACAGCAATGGTCAATTCTGGCACCATTCCCATATAAATGCAGACCCTATCTCCCTTCAAAACACCCTGATTTAAAAGCACTTGTGAAAAATTCATCACTTCTTGATGAAGTTCAGCATAGGTATAGGTTCTCACCTTTTGACTTGGGTCATTTGGTTCAAAAACAAGTGCAGTTTGATTGGCTTTGTGTGGTAAATGTCGGTCTAAACAATTCTCCGTGATATTCAATTCACCATCTGCAAACCATTGAATAGAAGGATGTTGAAAATCCCATTGAAGTACTTTTGTATAAGGCTTCTGCCAAGTGAAAGTTTTGGCGATGTCATCCCAAAAAGCTTCAGGATTCTCAACACTGCGTTGATATTGCGCTTTGTAATCTTCTAACGAATTGATTCTGTGGAATTTCATAATGGGATATTTAGAGTTTAGAGTTTAGCGTTTAGAGTTTAGCGTATGAACATTGCACTTTAAACACTAAACGTTAAACATTAAATTCTGTTTTATTTTGCAAACAAACGTTGTCCCACTTCAGGAAAACGCACCAACGTGGTGATCCAAACGAAGCCAAGAATCACGCATGGAGCCAAAACTGATTCATTGTGAGTTAAATGTGTTGCAATTGCGCCACCCATGTATGCCGATAACAATCCGAATCCAAGAACACCAGTTCTAGGGATCAAGAATAAAACTGCAGCCATAATTTCAACTGCTGCAAGAGATCTTAATGTTGACAAATCAATTCCCATTTTAACCATTTTTTCAAAATCGGGAGTTCCTTCAACCATCATGAATTTTGCAGCACCGCTGCCAAGAAATAAGATACCAACCAATCCGGTAAGTCCCCAAGTTATTAATTTTTTAGTATTCATTATTATATTTAGTGTTTAGTGTTTAGTGTTTAATGTTTTGGCTTATTGGTTTAGAATCCTATAATCTTATAATCTTATTTTCCTATAATCTTATTTTCCTATAATCCTATAATCTCATAATCCTATAATCTTATTTTCCTATAATCCCATAATCCTCATAAACCCTCTTCCCAATCGTAGACAGTATTTTTTCGGTTTCGGCCGGATCTAATTTCGAATCGTTTACAAAAACAGTCAGAAAAACAAGTCCAGTTTTGAGCTTCATGATGCCAACATCGTTGATTGCTTTGATGACAGTATCGTTGTAATATGTTCCAGTTTTATGCGCAAATTCAACGGTTGACGGAAGTTCCTTACGAATTCTCATTGGACCAGTTGGAGTATTTTTCATCAATCCGTAAAGGTATTTCGAATGCTCTGGCTTGGTTAACAATCCATAGTACAATTCAAACAGTAACTTATTCATTGCCAGCGGACTGCTACAATTCATACCCAATGTAGATTCTGTCATTGTGTGGTAATTGCTGCGAACATGCATGTTATTGTATCCCAAGTTTTGTAGGAAATCCTCAACTTTTTGTGGTCCACCAACCAAATCAAAGATTTTATCGGTTGTAATGTTATCACTGAGGCCTACCGACGCGTCAATGGCTTCTCTCAGTGTGATTTTAAACGGTTCCGTTTTGCCATTCACCGTTGGGCTATGTGTTTCGCGAGCAAGATCGTTGCTATCGATGGCAATTTGGGTATCGAGCGACAATGTCCCTCCCTCAACAAGCATCAACGTATAAATTGCAAGTGGCAATTTCGCCACACTCATCATTAGAAATGAATCATTTCCATGATAATCAAACGTTTCATACTTCAATTTCCCTTGGTTCGGGTTCTGCGCGAAAGCCAAAGAATCGTTATACGGAATAAATTTTAGTGCAACCCCAATTTTGGCTGGTTGAGAATCCAAATACGCTTTTAACTTTTGCTGTAGCGTTGGAATTTCTTTTTTGTTTTTCTTTTGAGGGACATTAACTTTCTGTCCCAAAGCAACTTGACAGAAAAAAAACAATGCAATGGCAAAAACAAACCATTTCTTGGAATGATTGATTTGGGCCACTGCATTTATTTTAAAATCGATCATTATTTCTTCTCTTTCATCACCATATCAACAGTGATTGCAGTTGCAACAATTGCCAATTTATTGGCATCGTTGTTGGTATATGTAGGAACGATATCTACGATATATTTATCGGCAGTGGTAAACAATTCCTTGGTTACACCATTCCATTTTTTAGAGATTGTACCAATTTCGGCATCGGTTGCATCGGTAATTGAAAAGTTCCAAGCGGTAAAATTACCAGTAATTTTAGCAATCACATCTCCGGTGGTGGTTTCAATGACAAAAGATGGTTTCAAAAATGTAAACTTCTTGCGAATGATTGCAATGGTTTGTTGAGAAGGATCAATAATTGCCACTTTCGACATCCAGAATGTCCAACCTCTTTGGAGGGACGCTTCAACATCCCCATCGGTATTCACGATATCGAGATGAAAAGGCAGCATTGCAGGATTTAGAAGTAAGCGAAGCATTTTGGCGCCAAAGCTCAATTTCTGTTCAATTTTGCCCACAGTTTCACCGTTTTCATTATAAACGTTATAAGCGTTGGCAAACTTAAACATGTTCACCTTTTCATCGATTAAATAAGTGTTTGAGGTAAAGAATTTCGATATCATGTTCCAAGTTTACAACAGAAAAATGAAAAACAGAAACTGAAATCTTTAAAAGCAAAATTCAATCAGACCAAAAGATGATGACATTGAAACATTTGTCTTTGGCAGGCAGCGAATGTCCATCAGAAAAAAAGAGAACCTACTTCGAAATTTCCCAATTGCCCTTGGCAAATTTGTATTTCAATTTCACGTTTCTGGTTTTGTTGTTAGCAGGATCTACAACCACCGCGTTTAATTCGTAAAAACAGTTGTTTAGGTGCTTTACGCTGATTGATTTGCACTCAACTGGCGGATTAAATTTTGAGTATCTGTCCCTCTCAAAATCTTCCAAATCCTTTTCCAAGCCGGAACAATCTGCAGCAACTTTTTCTGGGATACCAACCTTTTTTACGTAACCAGCCTTCGCGATTTCAAATTCTGGTTCTCCGGCAATGGCAGGGACGCATTTTCCAGTAAACGTGTTTTTATTGATGATGAGTGTATAAACCGGATTCGATAATTTCTTTGGCAATTCAACCATATTGCAAAGCAATTTGTACGATTGACCATCGTGAGACAGCTTGTAACTGCCCTTAAAACGAATGATATTCTCTCCTGCTGCAACATCTGACGATTCTACTTCTGATTCGCTGTCTGATCCAGCATCAGTTGAACCAGAGGGCGTTTGCGTCATGGTAACCCCATTGTTGGTCACAGACACAACAAATTTAAAGTTTGTAGCCGGAACTGTTACCCCATTCAAAGTATAGGAAGGTTGTTGTCCCTTATAAATACCAGCAAACTTGGCATTGGTCGGCAAAAGGTTAAACGCAAACGAAAATGTGATGGCCACAGCCACAATAGCAACGAAAACAAACTTCCTCATATTACAAAAATAGGGAATTTAGAGTTTAGAGTTTAATGTTTATTCGAATAAAATAGGTACGGGGCGTATGCGATACGGGGCGTATGCGATACGGGTGTATACGATAGGGGCGTATGCTATACGGGCGTATGCGATACGGGCGTATGCGATGCGGGGCGTATGCGATACGCCCCTACCGTAAGGGCGAAATGCTTTCGCCCCTATGAACCCATATGGGCT
>CAIRMY010000264.1 GCA_903879775.1 uncultured Bacteroidota bacterium | reverse complement strand
ATTTTTGTGATAAATGCTCTGATACAAATAGCAGGAAAATCTTGGAAATGGTGGTAACATCTTGACATTTGACTCGATTGTATTATATTCCTTTACATCTTTAATTAACAAATATTAAATTTTAATTGCATAAATCATATTATTTAAGTTAATTATATAATATGATTCGTTCAACGAAAGCATCATTGAAGTTCTCTAATATAAATAAATTAGACTCTTTACATTCTTTCATCGCTGAATATAAAAAAGTTGTTTCAACATTCGTTGAAATGCTATGGAACGAAAAGAAAATCAGCCCTTTAATTCCGAAGGAATTTACTTCTAAAATCAATTCTTGGATTTCACAAAGAGCAATTCAATGTGCAGCTAAACAAGCTTCAGGCATTGTTCGTGGAACAAAACTAAAACAAGAAAGAAGACTATTTCAAATCAAAAAACTTCAATCGGAAGGTAAGAATCCATCCAAACTACAAAAGATATATAACAACGTTCAAACAACAAAACCTTTTGTTGAAAATATAGAAGCTGAATTAGATTCACGTTTCGTGAAAATACAAATGGAAAACGATACAACCTTTGACGGTTGGGTTACTCTTGCCAGTTTAGGCAATAAAATCAAACTTCAAATTCCATTTAAAAAGCATAAGCACTTCAACAAACTTCTTTCCAATGGAAAGATGAAATCAGGAATTAGAATCTCTAAAACCATGATTACTTTCATGTTTGATATTGAAGTTAAACCGAAGACAAAAGGCTCTACAATCGGCATTGATGTTGGTTTAAAGAGCACTATATCAAGTTCTAATGGTCAAGTAATCCAAAAGGATACACATGGACATGATTACATGTCAATTTGTAAGAAGTTGTCCAAGAAAAAGAAAGGGTCAAAAGGTTTTAGAAAAGTTAGTTCTCATAGAACAAACTACATTAATTGGACAGTTAATCAATTAAATTTAAATGATGTTAAAGAAGTAAATAGAGAAGATATAAAAAATTTGAGAAAAGGAAAGAGACAATCTGGATTAATGTCCAGATGGAATTATGGAGAACTCTTTGATGTGTTAGATAAAAAACTTGAAGATAAAGGTGTCCGAGTCAACAAGTTGAATCCAACATATACAAGTCAAAGATGTTCTCAATGTGGATGGGTTCGTAAAGGAAACAGGAAGTTAAAGTTGTTTATGTGTGATAAATGCTGTTATCAGCAAGATTCAGACTTGAATGCTTCAATCAACTTATCCTTGAAGTTGAAACCAATTGGTTTTCAACAACGATTGAAACAAGAAAATAAAACTGGTTTTTATTGGAATTGTGATGATCAGGTGCTTATAGTCCCTGAATGCCCTACTAAAACAAATAACTTGACTTTGTAATTTGTAACTGTTATAGTGTCACGATGAAATCTGTATTAATTGTAGTTCCTACTCGTTCAAAAACCATAGAAGAATTCCAAACTCGTGAAATATCTAAATCATTAGATGCTTTATACGAACATTATAAAACTGTTCCAGATGTTAGCTTAGATTTCAATTTAGTCACAAATAACACAGAAGGTTTGTCTAAAGTATATAACCGATTTCTAACTAAAGACAATGAAAAGAAGATTGTCGTGTTCTGCCATGATGATTTGAACATTCACAATTTAGATGTCGTGGATCGATTAAATGACGCAATCAAACAATTTGATATTGTTGGGTTGGCAGGGACTTCTGAATTTAAACGTGGAGATGTTGCTTGGCATACACATGACGGACAATGGCGAGATAAAAGCGTTTTGTCTGGTAAAGTTTGGCACAAGTTAGATGGAAACCATTTTGAGTCTGTTTTGACAACTTTTTGACCCCTGAAGGTCCAAAAACAGGTCAAAAGAGGCCATTTTGGGGTCAAAAAGGGTCTAAAATGGCCATTTTTTCGAAAATTTCAAATTT
>CAIRMY010000263.1 GCA_903879775.1 uncultured Bacteroidota bacterium | reverse complement strand
ATAGTCAAAAATTTCAGGTGCGAAATTGGTCTCTGAGTATTTATTCTGATAATTTAATAGATTGTCTGATTTAAATTTCAAATTAACTGGCTTATTGATACCCGCAATATTTTCATACCAAACAATTTTTCCTTTACTTGTTCCCAAAAGAACATCCATATCTCCATCATTGTCTATATCTCCCGTGCATGGAATGATACTTTGATAAGCTGAATCAGATGGTAAAAAGTTTGCTGTAGTGAAAGTATACTTAGGTTCTTTTGTCGTTCCGACATTTGTGTATAAAGCCACAACATCTTTTAAACCGTAGGTGATTTCATAATCGCCGTTGCTTGCGACCAACAAATCGAGATCGCCATCATTATCTACATCTAAGAATGCGGGAGCACTTTTTGCACCGAAATCGATGGTCTTTTCAGCAATGAAATCCTTTTTTACCAATTCATAATTAGGATTTTTGGGAGTACCTTTATTGCGATAATACCAAATTTGTTCAGTTTCTTTCACGTCTGAAATTCCATTTGAGGCCAATATCATATCCTTAAGGGAATCAGAATCTACAGAAATAAAATAACCAGCAGGGAATAAAAATCCTTTAAATGATTCATTTTTCAATGGAACCATTGTATCCACCATAATCATGGTATCATAGTTATGATTGAAATCAGCTTTACCGTTAGTAAGTTTAGAAATTTTCTTTGACCCAACATTGGCGATATACATTTCAAAGTCGCCGTCTTTATCATCGTCGTTAAACCAACAACTAGCGCCACCAACATGCCTAGGTCTTAATTTTGGAATAAAATTACCTCCGCCACTTTGTAAAAAGCACATGTTTAATCGAATATTGTTGTCAAAACCTTCCCAAAAGTATCCAAAACAATAATCCATATTTTGAAACTCAAATGTATCTTTACTCCAACCCTTTTCAGCTCTAACATCTTTATACATTGTATAGGTTAAATATTGCGCATCATAAACCAAAATGTCAACGTCACCATCATTGTCTAAATCTTTAATTTCTGGCAAATCCGTTTTCATATTTGAAAAACTCAAAGAATTGTACAAGATGTAAAAACTTGTATCGTGTTGATTTCTAAAAAATTGTGGGCCTAAGTTTTTAAATTTAAGTTTGCCAGCAACTGAAGTTTCATTAAGATAAATAATGAGCTCACCTGTTTCTTGACATGTAAATATGTCTAATTTTCCATCGCTATTTAAATCTGCGAGTTTCAATAAATATTTAACATCTGGAAAATAATGTTCATATTCTGGGCTATACTTAAAATAATCGCCACTAATTTTTAAAAATGTTGCAATTTTATAATCACTTCTATCAAAGACAATCAAATCTTCTTTGCCATCTCCATTTAAATCCATCATTTGAAATTGCGGAGAATTGAACCCACCTAAAAATGGATTTTCAAATGTCTTTTGATCTTTCTTAAATTCAATATACCCGCTTTTATTGTATTTAAATTGCGCCTTTAAATTCCCGCCAATACTAAACATAGCGATAATCATTGTGCATTTTAAGGTTCGAAACAAATATTTCATGGCGTGCATCTATTCCAAATATACAAAAAACGGAAGATTTATACTAAAGTTCCATTAAATTTGAACAAAATATGACTGAAGTT